>CAMNIU010000235.1 GCA_946540605.1 uncultured Treponema sp. | reverse complement strand
AAGATTGCACAGGGTCGTGTACTCGGTATGTTCATTCAGGGATGGCAGTTCATGGGCGAACCAGAACAGACACTCTGGACAGCTGGAAAAGATGAAAGAACATATGCTCCACTTCCACTTACATTTGATGAATCAATTAAGCCTCACTACCGTGACCAGTCACTTCCTAACCTCCAGAGAGGTTATGGTATCACTGTAAAGTGTCCAGAAGACAAGGCTATCAAGATCATCCAGTTCATGGATAAGATGATTGAAGAAGAAAACCAGAAGATTCTTTACTGGGGATTCCAGGGAGAAGACTATATGGTTGATGCTAGCGGACGTCCATATCGTACAGACGAGCAGCGCGCTAACCAGAAAGATCCAAACTGGATCCAGAAGAACCGCGCTACACTCTGGACAGAAGAAGCTCCAAAACTCGAAGGAACACTTCCATCAGGATATACACGTTCTATGGATGACCTCGCATGGGAATATGAGCTTTCTCAGAAACAGGTTGATATCGACCTCTGGAAGGCATATGGTGTAGGTTCTTATGCTGAATTCGTAGATGCTAACCCACCAAAGAATGCTGGATGGTACCCAATGTGGCAGTGTAACCCATCTGCTGAAAAGGGTGGATTCGAAGAGGAAGCAGCAGTTGCTATGACTGGATTCGAAACAGTACAGCGCAAGTACCTTCCACAGATGATTATGGGCAAGCCAGAAGACTTTGAAAAGACTTGGGCTGAATACTGCTCATTGCTCAAACCACTTACAGAAACATACAACAAGTTCATGCAGCAGCAGCTTGATAACCGTGTAGCTACATTCGGTGGTTTTCAGGACTAATTAAGTTCTGACACTTTGTGTCAAACTTAATCAGTTGCAGGGGAATGTTAATTCATTCTCCTGTAAAAAAAGTCCACGGAGGATTTCGTGGACTTTTTTTTACGAAGTTTTTATTGTCGACTTTAGCCCGACAATTAATATATTTAGACGGGTGTTTTTATGAAAAGTAAAAAAGCTGCTGTATCTGCAGATATGAAAGCTGCGGATCTTGCAAACAAAAAAAGTAAATGGAAGCTTTTAGGCAAACAGAAAGCGCTTATTTTAATGTCGCTTCCATTTGTTCTCTATATTATTCTATTCAGATACGTCCCACTTTGGGGATGGACAATGGCTTTCCAGGACTATAAGCCTTATAAATCTTTTTCTCAGCAAGACTGGGTTGGAATGAAATGGTTTATCCAGTTGTTTAAGGAAAAAGAATTCCTTCTTTCTTTGAGAAATACTGTAGGCATGAGCCTTATCAGTACTGCTCTTGGATATATTACTGCAATTTTGATTGCTATCTTCTTAAATGAAGTTCGATATATCGGTGTTAAGAGATTCGTACAGACAGTGTCTTATCTCCCACACTTCCTTTCCTGGGTTATCGTTACAGGTCTTGTTGCAAACGTACTTGTAGGTGATAAAACGGGTATCTTAAACGGAATATTATTAAAGCTACACCTTGTAAATGAACCGGTTCAGTGGCTTGCTGTTCAGAAATACTTCTGGCATATCATAGGTTGGACTTATGTATGGAAGGAAGTCGGTTGGAACACAATCGTATACCTTGGTGCAATGACAGCCATTGACCCATGTCTCTATGAAGCTGCTCAGATTGATGGTTGTGGTCGTCTCCGCAAAATCTGGCACATCACACTTCCAGGAATCAAAGCTACAATTATCATCATGATGATTATGTCTGCCGGACATATTCTTGATGCAAACTTTGAAATGCCATACTTGTTACAGAACGGTATGATTCAGGATGTAGCAGAAACAATTGATATTTATGTATTGAAATACGGTTTCAAGCTGTCTCGTTACGGCCTTGCTACTGCAGCCGGCATTTTTAAGAATGTCGTAAATATTCTGCTTCTTGTTATTGCTAACACAATTGCTAAGAAGAGCGGTGAGGAGCGTTTGATATAATGGACAAGAAAAATCAGTATTATGCTGCCCGCAGGCAGACTTTAATCAGCAATGTAATTTTTGATATTATCATCTATCTTGTACTTGCCTTCGTAGTAGTTGCAACTGTATATCCATTCTGGAATACAATCGCAATTTCTTTCAACGATGGTTTGGACTCATTAACTGGTGGAATTAAGCTTCTTCCTCGTAAGTGGACTCTTCAGAACTATACAAATCTTTTCCAGACTCCACGTATTTTCCAGGCTGGAATTATTTCTGTTACCCGTACAGTACTCCAGACTGTTTTGAGTGTATTCTGTACTTGTATTCTTGCATATTCATTGAGCCGTAAAGAATTTGTTTTAAGAAAGCCTCTCACAACAATTCTTGTAATCTCTATGTATGTTAATGCAGGTTTGATTCCTGGATACATGCTTATTAAGAATCTTCACCTCTTGGGAAAATATTCTGTTTATATTATTCCTTGTCTTGTTGATATCTTCAACTTTATTCTTGTAAGAACTTACATCAACGGTTTACCAGACAGCTTTGTTGAATCTGCACGTATCGACGGTGCTAATGAGTTTAGAATCTTCCTTCAGATTATTATGCCTTTGATTGTTCCTTCTGTTGCGATGATTTCTCTCTTTACTGCAGTTGGTGCTTGGAACAGCTGGTTCGATACATACCTCTATTGTTCTAACAAGCCTAGACTTCATTCTTTGCAGTATGTATTGATGTCGTTCCTTCAGGCAAGTCAGAACCAGAGCTCTAACGCAAATGATGCAGGTGCCATGGCTCTTGCAGCAAGTTCTGGTGCTTCTACATCAATGGTAACACCAATCAGTATTCGTTCATCAATTACTGTAGTTGCAACCTTGCCAATCCTCGTTGTATATCCTTTCGTACAGAAATACTTCGTAGTTGGTATGACAATTGGTGGTGTTAAGGAATAATTCACCGTCTTGAAAAAAAGGGACCTTCCAGGTCCCTTTTTTTATTTCCCGAATGGGGGCTCATTGCCGCCCCCATTACCCCCCGCTAATAGGAAATTGCGCTGTCGCGCAATAGATAAGAGTATGCTTAGAATCGTAAAAACTAAACTCGGTACCGTAGAAGGCATTCCAGCCGCAGATCCACGTATTACAGCCTTTAAATCAATTCCATTTGCAAAACCTCCTGTAGGAGAGTTACGTTTTGCTCCACCACAGCCTGCTGAACCTTGGGAAGGTGTTCGTCAGTGCTACAAATTCCCTCCAATTCCGGTGCAGCCCTCCCCTAACCGCAATCCTCCGCCAGAAGATGTATATTCTCGGGAATGGTCAGTAGATCCTGATATTCCAGTTAGCGAGGATTGTCTTTATCTGAATATCTGGACTCCTGCAAAAACCGGAAATGAAAAACTTCCTGTATACTTCTGGATTTTTGGAGGTGGCTGGCAAGTTGGCCATACTGCAGAAATGGAATTTGATGGTGAACGTATTGCACGCCGTGGTATTGTAGTAGTTACTGTAAATTATCGTGTAAATCTATTTGGTTTCACCTGTCATCCGGAGCTAACAGCAGAATATCCTGAAAATCCCGCAAATGCAGGCCTTCAGGACCAGTTAGCAGGTCTTAAATGGATATATGAGAATATAGAAGCCTTTGGTGGTGATAAAGACAATATTACAATTGGGGGACAATCTGCAGGAGCAGGCAGCGTTCTTTTTCACATTGGAAATCCGGACAGCCGTAAATACTTTAAGAGAGCTGTTGTAGACAGCGGCCTTATATATGCTCCAAATATGCCAGATATGTTTCCTAAGCGTACAATAGCAGATGCTGAAAAACTCGGGCAAGAATTCATTAAATTCTGTGGCTGTAATTCCCTTGCTGAGGCACGTAAACTTACAACAGAACAGCTTCGCCAGAAATGGGATGAATGGGGAGGTTATCCAAAATCAATAGCCAGCTGGACACCAACGTTTGATGAAAAATTCAACAGGGGCAGTCTGATTGAAGTGGTACAAGAAGGAAAGTGCACTCCCTGCCCTATTTTCACTGGTTTTACAACTGATGAATTTATATTTGGCGGTTTACATGCTGTTGAAATGGGAATCCGTAAGCTGATGAAAGAAGAAGAAGCCCACGGAATTAAACTGAATAATTACTGTTATAAGTTTGATGTTCCAATTCCCGGCTGGGATCATCCTGGTAAATTCCACTCTGTTGATTTGTGGTTCTGGTTTGAAACTCTGGCAAAATGCTGGAGACCATTTAAGGGAGTTCACTATGACGTTGCCCGCCAGATGTGTGATTATCTGTGCAACTTTATTAAAAATGGAAATCCTAATGGTAAAGATTTAAATGGAGAACCACTACCAGAATGGACTCCTTATGAAACAGAAAAAGAAAACTTTATGGAATTCACAACAGGTTGTGCTCAAAACCGCATACCGGCAAGTGAAGAAATGAAAAAGTATCTTTAATGTAATGATGTGCCATTGTCGGGCTTGACCCGACAATCTATAAAGGACAATTCTACACAGATTCCCCGGTCAAGCCGGGGAATGACACCATTCGAAAGGGAGGGCGACGAAGCAATCTATTTATAAGTTTTCGCCGTTCGATTCTATGACTTCTTTATACCAGTAAGCAGAATCTTTTGGCACACGATTCAGTGTTTTGTAATCACAAAAAATCATACCAAAGCGAGGATTATATCCCTTAGCCCATTCAAAGTTGTCCATGAATGACCACTGGAAGTAACCGCGAACATCACAGCCTGCTTCGGCAGCTGCTTTAAGCCCACGAAGATATCTCTGCAAGAAATCAATTCTGTTAGGATCGTGAACTTTACCATCAAGACTGATCCAGTCGTGGCATGAAAGTCCGTTTTCTGTAATGTAGATTGGAAGATTATAACGTTTTGTAAAATGCTTAACACCCCATTCAAGACCTGCGTCAAATGTATCCCAGCCAATTTCTGTATGTGGAGTTCCACGGAATCTTTCGTATTCGCCTACATACTTAGCCTGATAGATATTCAAGCCTATGAAATCAATTTTTTGGCTTATAAGCTTCATATCTTCTTCTGTAAAAGCCGGGAACATATCTCCAGCAGCCTTCAACAATTCTTCCGGATATTTTCCAAATACAATAGGATCAGCCCAATATGAATCCATCCAATAGAAAGGACCAAGCGGACAAGAAAAATATGAATCATAAGCATTCTGTTCATCAGCTTTTGAAACAGGAATTGCTGGCATAGTTGCAAGTGTAATTCCAACTTCTGCATCCGGTACAAGACTTCTCAAAACCTTTACTGCCCTTCCATGTGCAAGATGTACATTATGACCAATTTGAAGCAAATCTCTTGTACTCAGCTGGAATCCAGGAGCATGAGAGCCCTGCGCATAACCACAACCAACAAAAACAGAAGGCTCGTTAAAAGTAATAAAATGCTTTACTCTGTCGCCAAGTTTTTTTGCAATTGCAGTAGTATATTCTTCAAACCAGAGCGGACTTTCTGGATTAAGCCAGCCACCCTTTTGATGAAGACAATGAGGCAAATCCCAATGATACAATGTTACAAAAGGAGTAATGTTATATTTCAAAAGTTCATCTACAAGATTACTGTAGAATTCGAGTCCTTTTTCATTAACCTTGCCGGTTCCATCAGGAAGAACACGAGTCCAGGCAATTGAAAAACGATATGCCTTAAGCCCCATTTCAGCCATCAATTTTACATCTTCTTTATAACGATGATAATGATCGCAGGCGATGTCTCCGTTTGAATTATCTTCTATTTTTCCACCACGATGACAAAAATCATCCCAGATAGAAAGAGATTTTCCATCCTCATTCCAGGCACCTTCAATCTGGAAAGAAGCAGTTGCGGCTCCCCAGGCAAAATCTTTTCTAAAGCTCATTACTTAATCTCCTCATTAATTGCCTTGATAATCTCTGGGAAATACCATTCCTGAGTTCTGCGGTTATAATACCCATAGTGTTCACTGTATTCAGTTCCTTCAACTTCCCAAACACCGTTATCCCAGAGGAAACAAGGCATGCCGTAAACACGAGACTCTTTTATAAAATCATGGAACCATGCAATACGATCTTCCAGATTATTTTTGTTTGTAGCCCCATATTCACCGATATAAACTGCATAACCATTAGCAATAAAATGATCATTAAGTTTTTTGAACATAGAAGTAAACTCTTTTTTTACAGAATCAGAATATTTAGTAATTCCAGGAGATTCCATTGCAAAGTTATACGGAGTGTACATATGAACAGAAACAATCAATCTGTCCTTACTTCCATCATAATCTTCCGGCATCTTAAAAGTACGGGCAAGAGCAGATTCTGGAGAAGCCTGCAATGAAGGAACTGCAACAAGACGCTTCTTATTATTTCCACCGCTAGCACGAATTACATCAAGAATATTCTGAGTAAGTTTATTCAAATTAGCCATTGCCTTAATAGATTTTGGAGAAGTTGCATTGTAATACCATTCTTCATTTGTTCCACAAAGACGAGGTTCATTCAAAACTTCAAAAACAAGATGTTCGTCATATCCGTTATTAAAGGCAAGTGCAATCTGTGCCCATACATTACATACAAAGTCTGCAGAATTATTATAATTTTCATCTGTTGGATAAAAACCTTCACGAGCAGGCATCTTTGCATCCTTAGCATAATTATCATGATGAATATTGATTACAACATACATGCCGTCTTCTATTGCCCAGTCTACAACTTCTTTAACACGTTTCATCCAGGCATTCTGAATAGTGTAATTACTATCCATAATATGATGTCCCCAGGAAATCGGGATACGGATTGTTTTGATTCCGGAAGCAGCAAGGCCATCTATCATAGCCTTTGTTGTTTTAGGCTGTCCCCAGCTTAATTCTGATTCAAGACTTTTTCCTCCACCAGTCGCATCAAAAGTATTTCCAAGGTTCCAGCCGGTTGTCATATCACGAACGATATCTATTGCCTTGCGTTCATTAAAAGGTTTATTACCATTATCTACAACAGCATTGTCTTTATTGAATTTAATTCGCTCAACTGCTGGTATGTTTGTTTCCTCTGCAACAGGAGCGTCATCATTTTTAGACACTGTTTTTGTTTTAGGCTTATCTGTGGTTTGAGCCTTAATAAAAGCCTGAGCCATCGGATTTTGAGCCTCATTTGTTTTTGCCGCGTTATTCTTTTTACATGAAGAAAAAGCAACAACCATAAATATGACTAAAGCTATCAGCCATATTCCTTTGTTAAAAAAAATCTTCATATTCCTACCTCAAGATTAATATTAGCAAGAATATGAAGATTTTGACAGTCAGATATTTCTCTGATTAAGCCTAAGATCGAAAATCCGTTAAAAAACGAGCCGTCAGGGTCGTTTTAGGATTATCGAAAGATTGGCTCAGAGGCAAGCTGTGCTTGCCGACTTATCTACTAAGTTTTCTATATACAGTTCTCTTTGGAACTCCAGCATCTTCACCAAATTCCTTGAGCTTCCATTCAGCATACTCAGACCAGTTTCCTTCAAAGAAACGTACTTCAGAATTGTTTTCGAAGGCAAGAATATGTGTACAGATACGGTCAAGGAACCAGCGGTCGTGGCTAACAACAAGAGCACAGCCGGCAAAATCTTCAAGAGCCTCTTCAAGAGCGCGAACAGTTTCAACATCAAGGTCGTTTGTAGGTTCGTCGAAAAGCAGAACGTTTCCACTTTCCTTAAGCATCATACCAAGGTTGAGGCGGTTTCTTTCACCACCCGAAAGTACGCTTACCTTTTTATTCTGGTCAGGACCGTTAAAGTTGAACCAGCCGCAGTAAGCGTGGGCATTAACCTCGCGCACACCGCCTTCGAGGGCACGGCCTTTTTCATCTACAGCGCCGAGTTTTACCAGGTCTCCGCCACCGCCGAGGGTTTCGTAAACAGTCTTATTCATATCAAGGCCGCTTCTCATCTGATCTACGTAAACAAGTTTAACTGTCTGACCAACTTTAATTTCGCCAGAATCAGGCTTTTCGCCGCCTTCGAGGCCTGCTGCATCAACAATCATCTTAAATAGAGTTGTTTTACCGGCACCGTTTGGTCCGACAATACCAACAATGGCACCAGCCGGAATATGTACATTGAGATTTTCGAAAAGAAGCTTATCGCCGAAAGATTTTGTAAGATTTTCAATATCAATTACCTGGTTACCAAGACGAGGTCCAGCAGGAATAGAAATCTGTGTATCTTTTAGCTGCTTTTTGCTTTCCTGAGCCATGAGCTCGTTATATCGTGTAATATGTTCCTTATGCTTTGCCTGGCGTCCCTTAGCCCCCATGTGAATCCATTCAAGCTCGCGCTGAATTTCCTTCTGGCGGGCAGATTCATTTTTATTTTCCTGCGCAAGGCGGGCATTTTTCTGTTCAAGCCAGCTTGAGTAATTTCCCTTGAAAGGATATCCTTCGCCACGGTCCAGCTCGAGAATCCATCCTGCAACCTGATCAAGGAAGTAACGGTCGTGGGTTACGGCAATTACTGTTCCAGGATAGTCGTGGAGATGTTTTTCAAGCCAGGCTACAGTTTCTGCATCAAGATGGTTTGTAGGCTCGTCGAGGAGGAGAATATCAGGCTTCTGCAACAAAAGACGGCAGAGAGCAACACGACGGCGTTCACCTCCGGAAAGTACATCTACAACCTGATCTGCAGGAGGACAGCGGAGAGCATCCATAGCAAGTTCAAGATTGTTATCAAGATTCCATGCATCAAGAGCATCAAGCTTTTCCTGAACTTCACCCTGACGGGCGCAGAGCTTATCAAAATCAGCATCCGGATCGCCAAAGGCTTCATTGATTTTATCGAATTCTGCGAGCAGGTCTGTAATTGGTTTTACACCTTCCTTTACAATTTCCATTACAGTTTTACCAGCTTCAAGTTCTGGTTCCTGTTCGAGATAACCGATTGTATAACCAGGTGCGAGAGAAGTTTCACCGGCAAAGTCTGTATCTTTTCCTGCAAGAATTTTAAAAAGAGAAGATTTACCGGAACCGTTAGGTCCCACTACTCCGATTTTCGCACCATAGTAATAGGAAATACTGATATCTTTGAGGACTACCTTAGTTCCGTAAGAACGGGTAACTCGGTCCATAGTATATATTATCTTCTTATCATCAAAGGTTTTTGCCATTGTGCGGTCTCCTTGTTTAAGTTACTCATTTTTTCATTTTGATTTTAATGGATATTTTAAAATGAAACAACACAACCACAGATATGCAGTTGTGCTAAAATGTTATAATTCCAGGTCCAGAACGGTTGCTTCTGTTACCTTTATCAAATCATCCGGTGCAATTTTGATTTGGACTCCACGCTGACCACCACTAATGCAGACTTTGTCATGAAGAATTATTGTTTCATCAATAAAGGTACGAAACTTTTTCTTCATACCAATTGGGGTACAACCACCACGGATATAACCTGTAAGAGCTAAAAGCTCTTCCGGGCGCACAGGATTAATTTCTTTACATCCAACAGCCTGGCGGGCTTTTTTGAGATTTATTTCTGATTCTGCGCTCTGGCAGAATACGCAGATTTCTTTTGTTTCGGTACGCATTACAATTGTTTTGAAAACAGTCTCTGGTGCAACACCGAGTTTTTCTGAAAGGCGGAGAGCGGCTCCCTTTGCAAGTTCGTGCTCACCGTCATCTTCGTATTCTGCAGTTTCGTAACTGATTCCAAGTCCATCAAGGATGCGCATTGCGTTTGTTTTCTTCATAAGATTATTTTAGCAAATTATCTCAAAAAATACAAAATCCCCAGGCTGAACTCTTACATGAAAGAGAGTCTCTTTTTCATCTGATCTCATGCTGATTCTCTGAGTTCCAACCGCTTCAATCGGCTGATTTGTCCACGGCATAGGCTTTGAACCATCAGAAAGGCGGCGAAGCTCTTTTACTTCTCCCTTTACATGTATATCAAATTCCTGTGGTGTACAGCCGTCCCAGGTATGGCAGTAAAGACCAAAGGTTTTATTATCATAGGCAAAAAGCGAAACTCCTGCACCACCATCAATTGTAACACCGCAGACATCCATTTCCTGGCGAATTTGTGTGAGTACAGGAACCGGCAAATCATAAAGTCGAGATGGCATATCCGGCACATTCAAAATTGTTAGTCTACCCTTACCGTAAGTATCATAGCATAAAATACTTTCGTGATACTCACCGTGCCCCGCATTCATCACAGACCAGGTTGCATTATTGCGGTGCTCAATCGAAGGGAAAGTTATCGGCACAGAACTCTTCTCGTAAGCCGTTCTATAATTTCCGTTTATGTTATAATGGAACTCATCGGCTGTAAGAGTGCGCTCTCGATAACTAACATCCGTTAGTTGACCAAGCTGCTCCGGCCATTTTTTAAGAGCCCCAATTACAAAGCCGCTTGTTACGATTGCGTTTCCACCTTCGCGCACAAAGGCTTCAATTTTTTCGATAATCTTTTCATCTTTCAAAGCAGATGCAGTCAGCAGCACCTTGTTAGCACCAGCCTTAACTCCGGCTCCAGCAACCTCACTAAATAAAGGAAACTCACACACCGGTTCCATCGGTACACCAATCATACCAAGAAAGTCTTCAAGATGATCTTCTCCCTGTGAATTAAATGGAAGATAAGTCTTTAATCCTATTGGCTCTCCAAGCTGTCCTACAATTGCATCCAGTTTTTTATACATAAATCCAAGCGGAGTTGCACGTTTATTTCCAGCAAGAGCCGGCCAGCAGAACATCATAATTTCCTTTGGCTTCGCGAAAGCTGTAAGATAAGCCTGCTCAAGATAAGTATCAATTCTGTCACAATCAAAAGGATCAAACCAGCCACCACCATTGCGGCCAGGTGCCACGCTTTCAAAATAACGCATCAAAGAATAACTCAAATAACGTGGCAGATGCTGATCTGTCTGAGCACCATGGCGGGTTTCAGTTCCAGTGTAAATGGAATCAAAAATCTCCGGCTGCTGCCCCAGATTATAACCAGTCTGTGCAAAGCTCTCACGCCAGTTTGGATATTTAATGATAATGTGAACCTTAGGATTTACCTTTTTAGCAGGCCCGATAATCAGGTCGCGGGAAACCTCCATCATCTTTTCAAGACGGAACTCTTCCCAGGAACGACTGCCCTTTTCGCGGATACAATCCTCGCACTGACATTGGGTGAAAAAGAAATCATCTATAATAAACTCATCAAACTGACTGGCAGTGTACTCGCTCACTTCTTTAAGACGGGCCCGCATCGGTTCGTTGCAGTAACAAAAGGTATTGAAAAGACGCTGACGTTTTTTGTCTGTTTCATTGAGATCTGGAGTAACAGTTGTAATTCCGCCTGAAACTTCTATTCCGTAATCTTTCATAACCCGCTTGAACATATCCAGCTGCTCTTTTTTTGCAAATTCATCGCGGTAAGTTTCCAGATAGATTTTATCTATGCCAACGTATTTCTGCAGAAAATCAGCCTGCTCGCGAAGTTCTTCCTCTGTAATGTGATTTACCCAGCCGGCAACGCAGTAGGTTACGGTTTTGAAGTTTTTATAGTGCATGGAGGTCTCCTGATATAACAACAGTGTCATTCCGAACTTGTTTCGGAATCTTATAACATAGATGCTGAAACAAGTTCAGCATGACACAGATAATTATACTACGACCTTTGGAGAACGATTGAAGTTTTCTCTATAAAAGTAGGAAGTTTAGAACTTTAGTGTACCAACAACAGTAGTTTCGTCATCATCATCAGGCTTTTTATTACGCGGACTATTTCTATCCAGTTCTTCAGCATAAGCAATTTTTTCTGCTCGATTCAAAAGACCGCCTCGTTTTTTTACATTCTCTGCTGCACCACTATTATTCTTTTTTTCTGCCTTCATTTTTGGAGAAGTAAGGAATGCAAAAAGGCTTCCACATAATCCGCCTGCTATACAGATAATTATACGAATTACACCTGCCCCACTGAAAACCTGAAGCACAATAAAAAATATCATCACTGCTGCAAAGGACAAAGGAAACTTCTTTTTAGAAAAGGACATAAAGGCATTTAAGAAAATCATCATACAAACAACCGGCACTGCCCCAACCAGACTGTCGGAACAGAAGCATGCATTAAGCACACCAGAAAACAAAGCAGACACGAAAATCATAATTCCGATAATAATAGAACCATAACGCTCTTCCATTGCAGGTCCAAGGAGCATAATCAAAATCAGATTAGTAAACAAAACCTGTGCTCCGTCAGCCTCGCTGCCAAAAATATAAAGCAAAAGTCTCAGATAAGACAAAGGCTGTTTTACAATAAACGGCAAATTCCCCGCCTGATCAGTAGGAGAAATAAAAAGTTTTCCTAAACTATCAGGTTTACCACTTTTTGCGAGCATGAATGATAATAGAAAGATAATTGCACTGATTACAACAAAGGTAAGGGTTACCGGAGCATCATAAGATACTTTTAAATCAAATTTGAACTTCTTTTTAGCCATGAATATATTATAACACAGAATTTGATAGAATTCTGCGTTTTTTTGTGTTATATTATAGGCATGAGTGATTTTAATAATCAAACATCACAGGCAGGAAGCGGAGTTGCAGAAGACACCTCTATTATGCTGCCGCCGGAGCGAAAGGTTGTATTTTACAACGACGATTTTACTACAATGGAGTTTGTGGTAGATGTTCTGGTTTCTATTTTTAATAAATCTCATGACGAAGCAGAAGTCTTAATGCGCACTGTGCATGAGCAGGGCTCTTCTGTTGTCGGCGTATATACTTACGATATTGCAGTATCGCGTACAAATCTTACTATTCAGGCTGCACGCAAAAACGGATTTCCGTTGAGGGTAGAAGTTGAGTAATCAGGAAAAAACACCGGGCAATGTAAAACAGATGAAGGTGAGCACAATGCTCAGCCGGATTTTGTCGGAGTCGCTCTTAGTTGCAAAAGATTTTCATCACGAATTTTTCACTCCAGAGCATGTACTTGCCACTGCCATACGCGATGAATTTGTAGAACAGCTTCTTGCAAATAGTGGTGGAGATACAAAAGAACTCAAATCAGAAGTAAGCAATTATCTTACAACTCAACTTCCTGTAATTTCTGAAAATGCAAATCCAGAATTAATTAAATCTCCTGTTGAATCTGCCGGATTCCAGGCTATGATGAATCGCGCCGTTTTCCATTGTATTTCGTGCGATTCTGATATGATTGATATTACCGACATTCTTTTAAGTATGTTCGATGAAAGCCGCAACTACAGTTCATACTTTCTGAAGGTTTGTGGAGTTGAACGACTCAAACTGATGGAAAATATAACAAAAGTTCGTCCTTCAAAGCGAATTCCTCAGAGTAATGGTCAGGGACAGCCCGGAGCAGCTCCCGGTCAGGACGGAATGCCAGGTTCAAATAATGCGGGTGGACTCAAACGCTTTGCCGTTAATATGACAGAACTTGCCTCTAAAGGCGCTTATGATGTTCTTGTTGGCCGCGAAGCAGAAATTGAACGAACAATTCAAGTCCTTTGCCGCCGCACAAAAAATAACCCGTTACATGTAGGTGACGCTGGAGTTGGAAAAACTGCAATTACTCAGGGGCTTGCTCAACGCATTGTAAATAATCAGGTGCCTGATATTTTGAAAGGCTACACTATATACTCTCTGGACATTGGACTCTTACTTGCCGGCTCTAAGTTCCGCGGTGACTTTGAAGAACGCCTTCATTCTGTAATTGATGAACTCAAAGAAAAGAAAAAAGCCATCTTATTTATAGATGAGATTCATATGATTATGGGTGCCGGAGGAAATGGATCCAGCCAGGTTGATGCAGCAAACCTCTTAAAACCTGTTCTTTCAACTGGAGAAGTTAAATTCATCGGATCAACAACTTTTGAAGAATACTCTAAGAATTTTGAAAAAGACCGTGCCCTCGCCCGCCGTTTCCAGAAAATTGACATTCTTGAACCAACTGCAGACGAGACTATTCAGATTATTAAAGGTCTTATTCCTAAATATGAAAAGCATCACAATGCCATTTATTCGTCAGGGGCTGTTGAAGAAGCAGTAAAGCTTTCTATACAGTTTATGCCAGACCGTCGCCTTCCAGACAAGGCAATTGATATTATTGATGAAGCCGGCTCATACCAGCACATACTGAAATCTGGCGGCTTCGCCGGCCGCACCGCTATGCGTCCTGGAGCTGTCTCACACCCGGGCTTAGTTGCCACAGAAGCAGCACCTGCCCGTATCACAACAGAAATTATCCGCCGCGTAACTGCAAAAATCGCCCGCGTTCCAATTGAAAATATGAAGGGCGAAGAAAAAGATGCACTGCGCAATATAGAACAAACAATGTCCGCCGATATTTTTGGCCAGACAGCTGCAATTACAGCACTTGGAAAGGCTGTAAAACGTGCCCGTGCCGGTTTCCGCAATCCAGAAAAACCAGAAGCCTGCTATCTTTTTGTAGGTCCGACCGGCTGTGGAAAAACAGAACTTGCACGTACCCTTGCACGCCTGCTCAAAGAGCCCCTGCTCCGCTACGACATGAGTGAGTATCAGGAAAAGCATACTGTGAGCCGCTTAGTTGGTTCACCACCAGGATACGTTGGCTTTGAAGAAGGCGGCCAGCTTGTAAAAGATGTACGAAAAAATCCTCGCGCAGTAATTCTCTTTGATGAAATTGAAAAGGCAAACGAAGATATTTATAACGTTCTCCTTCAGGTAATGGATTACGGCCAGCTCACAGACAATCAGGGCAGAAAGGCAGATTTCCGTTCCTGCATAATCATAATGACAAGTAATGCCGGAGCACGCGACCTTGAAAAAGGCAGCATAGGTTTTGGAGACGATAAGGCTGGTGGCACAAGTTTTACAGAACTCGAAAGTTCTCTCAAAGATGCGGTAAACCGAGAATTCCCACCAGAATTCCGAAACCGTCTCGATGCAGTTATTCCATTCAACTATCTTGATATTGAAGTTGCAAAACAGGTATGCCGCAAGGAAATTGCCCGTCTCGCCCTTCGCATGAAAGAAAAGAAAGTAAACCTCTCCGTTACCGACCGCGCCGTAACCTATATAACAGAAAAAGGTTACTCAAAGGAATTTGGTGCTCGTAATATTGCCCGCACAGTAGAAGATGAAATTGCAGACAAGCTCGTTGACGAAGTTCTTTTTGGAAAACTCGAAAAAGGCGGAGATGTAACGACGGATTTTAAGAACTCGAAAAATTCAAAAAATGGCATAATATTCACCTATGGAAAAGAAAACGGCTAGGCTCCTTAAATGGACGCTCTTGATTTTTTCATTCACAGCCCTTCTCATTTTTTCAATTGTTTTTTATGCTTCATTTTTATCATCTCGTGCAAAAATCCAGAATAAGGATGAATATAATCCGGCTGATACTGCACTCTATCATATCATTATAACCGGTACTTATGAAAATCAGAGCTTTTTGAAAGAAGTTTATGACGGTGCCTCAAAGATTGCAGGAGAATACAAAACCGTTGTAGATCTTCACGTACCAAGTTCTCAGGCAGATAAAGAGTCTCTACAAAATCTTTTAGATTATTGTGCATTTCTAAATGCCGACGGAATTATTGTTTATATGGATTCTGCAGAAAATCCACCGGTTCTTTTGCAGCGTTCAGATTCACCTGAAATTCCTATAGTTACTACTGGTCAATTTTCTCCTGCAATGCATCAAATCTCTTATATAGGAACAAACAACTGGGAACTTGGAAAAAAGATTGCAGAAGAAACACAAAACTATCTGCCGGTTGGCGGAACAGTCTATATCATCAGTGAATCCGCAGACTCTAATTCCAATGCTCTGATAAGCAGCATACAGTCTTCGCTTCAGGATAATCTGGACATCAATACAACAGTAATTGAAAAAATAAGCCCGGAACTTACTCTTGAAGGCAGAAATAATATTTTCATTTCGCTTACAGAAGATGAAACAATTCTTTCGGCACAGCTGCTTTCTGAACAATATGATGATTTCCGCTACAAACTGATTGGCATTGGAGGAAACGAAGTCTGCCAGCTTTATCTTCAAAAAGGCTGGATAGGTGAACTTGTTTCTCTTGATCCGGAAAAAATGGGTGAAACAGCCATACGTGAATTATTTGAATACCGCACTAAAGGTTATGCAAACAGTTACATAACCGCAGAAGTAAAAATTACAAAGGCACCGAGGTAACAGGATGAAGTTTGAACCTATAAACTACATCAGAAATAAAAGCCTCCGCTGGCGCATTATGATATGTATTGGAATTGCAATCATTATGCTTGCTGCTACCCTTCTTACAACAACCCGACTGTCGTATTATTCAATACAAAATTTGGGAGACTCCTATAAATCAAACTCTGAACTTACACATTTTTCACAGGCAGTTTCTACTACTGAAAAGGCTATGGAAAATTATGTAAACTACCGCACCTTCGAAAGTATTGATGCTTATTATAATTCACGAACAAAGGTTGAAGATTACTTCTCAAAGTTTCAGGATTTTCCTTCTAAAAATGAAGTTGTTCACAAAGAATATATTGTTCATCAGCTTACAGAAGCTTTTCTTTACTATAGTAATCTGGCAATTTCTGCACGCCGTGCAAATAACGAAACTGAAATCTCGCTGAATTACAAATATGCAATGGACAGTTACAATTATCTGACCTCTCAGGTTCTTGAACTTAACAATCTTCGACTTCAGCAGAATGCAGCCCGTTATGATGAAAATCAATCACGCATTTTAATTTCAAATACCCTAAGCATCATCTTCTTCCTTGTTTTTTCTGTGATGATTTTCTTTGTGCTCTACCTTACAATTACTTCAATCATGGAACCGCTCGCAGATATTTCTGAAGTAGCACATAAAGTAGCACGACGCAATTTTGACGTTCCACTTTTTAACCGAACGACAAATGATGAAATTGGAACCATCTGTACAGCTTTTGACCGAATGATTATCAGCATCCGGGAATATATTGATACCATCTGGGAAAAAGCCCGCACTGAAGCAGAACTTAAAGAAAAAGAAATTGAAATGCAGGCGCTTTATACAGATGCCCAGCTGCGAGCCCTGCAAAATCAGGTAAATCCTCATTTTCTATTTAATACGCTTAACACCGGTGCTCAGCTTGCAATGATGGAAAACGCCGATAAGACCTGTTACTTTATTGAACAGGTTGCAGATTTTTTCCGCTATAACATTCAGCAGCAGGAACGCATGGTTTCAATTGACGAAGAACTTGGTTTAGTAGATAATTTTGTATATATAATGAAAGTGCGTTTCGGAAATCGTCTCGAATTCACAAAAGAAATTCCAGACGGGACATTTCCTCAGCAGATTCCTTCAATGACTCTGCAGCCGCTCGTTGAAAACTGTATTAAACACGGACTAAAAAACACTAAGGGTAAAGTAACTCTCAAAGTTGAAATTGAAGACAAATACATTGTAATCAGTGTAAACGACAATGGTGAAGGAATGCCGGAAAAAACCCGTGAAGCAGTTTTCAAGGCCGTAGCCTCAGAAACAACAAGGCTTCCGCAAGATGTTCTTGATGATAACTCTACGCACAATGGAACAGGCCTAATAAGCGTATTCCTGCGCCTTCAGCTGCAGTTCCATCGCTATGATTTGTTTGACATAACAGGCGGCGACAACGGCGAAGGCACAAAATTCATTATCAAGGTTCCAAAGCATGTTTAATATATTAGTAACAGATGATGAGCAGATTGTAATTGATTCTCTTTCTTTTATTATCAACAAAAATTTTGCTGATGAGGCTAAGGTCTTCACTGCTCTTTCCGGTACAGAAGCAATTGAAATTGTGATGAAAGAAAACATCGACATTATGTTCATGGATATAAACATGCCTGGACTCAGCGGACTCGAAACCGTCAGCGTAATTACAAAACTTAAACCTAATATTGTTTTTGTAATTCTCAGTGCTTTTGACCGCTTTCAGTATGCACAGGAAGCCATTAATCTTGGAGCTTACAAATACATAACAAAGCCTGTAAACAGAAATGTTGTCATTGAAACCATTCGCGGAGCAATGCAGCTGGTAGAAGAAAAGCAGGGAAAACTCAGTGCAGACCTTGAACTTCACAAAAAGCTCGATATGGTTTCCCCTATGATTGAAAATGATTTTATCTATGCCTGCATTTATAATAATGACAAATCTGTAGATCTTTCTTCATATCTTGATTATTTCAATATTTCTGATAATCCATGGGTATTCTGTTGTTTTGAAATCCCTAATATAAATTCAGATAATCAATATAGTACATATCTTAAAATCCATGAACTTTTGAATACTGAACATCGTTGTCTTGTGAGCAGTTTTATAATGAACCGCATTGCCGTTTTCTTCCCGATTTTTTCTGAAAATCCGGCGTATAGCGAAGTTCAGGAACAAATCAAAAAGTTTTACACAATTCTCAGTTACAATATAACAGCCGGAATTCGCGCCGGCGTAAGCTCAATTTACACTGACAAAAGTCAGGTACAGGCTTCTTATGCACAGGCCTTGTCTGCACTCAATAAAACTACGGCAAACGGTGGTCTTATTTTTTCTGATGGCTCAAGCTGTCAGGAAGTTGAAGAACTTTCTGCAAACCCGGAACAAATAAATAAAAAATCCAGTTCTACAGAATTCAAAAATCAAATAATTGCAAAGCTTACTGCAGGAGATTCAAACGGAGTTAAATCCTTTCTTGAGCTATATACATCAGAACTAATTTCTCAAAACCTCGCTTCAGACAAAATCAAGAATAAGTTTTTTGAACTGATAGTTACCGCTAACAATACAACAAAAGAACTAGATAAAAACTTTATCAGTAGCACTTTTGACAATGCCTTTGCAACATTGAGTACAGAAAACGACATAAAACTGATTAAAGAATTTGCACAAAAATTTTTGATGGAGTGCACACACGCAGTTACTAATGTAAAACAAGCAGAAGAAAATCCTATCATCAAAAAAGTATGCACTTATGTTGATGAAAATCTTTCCAGCGATATTTCTCTGGAAACTGCCGCAGACTTTGCTGGCGTTAGTTCCTTCTATTTAAGTAAATTGTTTAAGGAAGAAAAAGGCGAAACTTTTATCAATTTTATTTCAGATAAACGACTCGAAAAATCCCGTCAGCTTCTTGAACAGACAGAACTTTCAATTAAGGAAATAACAGCAGAAGTTGGATATAACGACCAGAACTATTTTAGCCGAATATTTAAAAATAAATACGGCCTTTCACCAAAGGAATACAGGAAGGTAAAATAAAAAATGTCTTTAATTAAAAAAACACTGATTCTTCTTCTCTTACTCGCTTTCCCACTCTCATGCAAAAAGAATGAGAACTCTTCTACTTCACGCCAGCCACGACAAACCACAACTGACTCTAACAGTTCAATAACCATTGGCTTTTCAATTGACACACTCGCAATTGAACGATGGCAGCGCGACATGGACGTTTTTATCAATAAGGTAAAAGAAATGGGAGCCGATGTAATCGTACAAAATGCCGGAAATAATATAGAAGAACAGAACCGCCAGCTTATGTATCTTTTAGAGCGCAACGTGGATGCAGTTGTTGTTCTTCCTAAAGATGCCGCTTCCATAACAGAAAGCGTTCAGAAGCTGCGGGCAAAAGGCATTCCTGTAATTTCCTATGACCGTTTAACCTTAAATGCAGATGTAAACTTATACCTTACCATCGACAGTGAAAAAGTTGGTGAACAGATGGCTCAGGAAATGCTTCGCCGTGCAAAAGGTGTAAACTGGTACTGTATTCTTGGTCCTTCAGAAGATTACAATATGACACTGATTATGGAAGGAATTGACCGAATTCTCAGAACCTCTTCTGTTCATATAAATCATACTTTTTATACTGATGGATGGAACTATGATCTGTCTTATCAGGAAATGGTTAGAATTCTTAAAAGCGACATTTTCCCCGATGCAATTATCTGCGGAAATGATGCTGTTGCTGCAAGCGTAATTGACGCCATTAATCGTTATTATCCGGATACCCATATTCCAGTTTGCGGACAAGATGCAGATATTTCTGCCTGTCAGTACATAGTACAGGGAAAGCAGGATTTTACTATTTATAAGCCGATTATTCAGCTTGCCGAAGTTGCCGCAGAATGTGCTGTTCATCTTGCCCGAAAAGAAGAAATCTCAGAAAACCGTTTCCGTATTCGTCCTATAAATAACGGCTATGGTGATATTCCGACAATCTGGCTGGAACCAACTTATGTTGATAAATACAATCTTGATAAAGTAATAATTGACTCGGGATTTCATTCGGCTGCCTCTGTGTATAAGGAATAAAGTCGGCAAGCACAGCTTGCCTCTGAGCCGTTCTTTCGATGAACCTAAAATGGCCCGCTATCGCAGCCCATTTTTTAACGGTTCTTCGATTTTAGGCTTAGCACATTTCCGATAACAAAAAAATCTAGATTTTTACACTTTTTATAGGGGTATTTACCTACTCAAAATAAGAAAATAGCAAAAATTTGAAGAATTCGGACAAATTTACCGACTTTTCCTGCGCTATACTCCTAAATGTAAGAAGGGCCGTTGGCTCTATAACAAAAAAATATTAGGAGTGTTTTTTCTTATGAAAAAAATTATCGCTATTCTTTTGGCAACTGCAACACTTATGGGTGGTGTATTTGCTGCTGCTAAGAAAGGAACAAAAGTTGGTGTTTCAATGCCTACTAAAGACCTTCAGCGCTGGAACCAGGATGGTTCAAACATGAAAGCTCAGCTCGAAAAAGCTGGCTATGTAGTAGACCTTCAGTTTGCTGCAAATGATATCCCAACACAGGTATCACAAATTGAAAACATGATTACAGGAAAATGTAAAGTTCTCGTAATCGCTTCTATCGACGGTACAGCTCTTTCAAACGTTCTTGAAACAGCTCGCAAGAAGAAGATTCAGGTTATTGCTTATGACCGCCTTATCATGAACTCTAAAGCAGTTTCTTACTATGCTACATTCGATAACTACAAAGTAGGTACAATCCAGGGTGACTACCTTGTTGACAAGCTCGGACTTAAGAGCCGCTCTTCTTCAGATCCAGTTTACATGGAATTCTTCACTGGTGACCCAGGTGACAACAACATCAACTTCTTCTTTGGTGGTGCTATGGACGTTCTTAAGCCATACCTCGACAAGGGTGTAATTGTATGTCCTTCTGGACAGACAGCTAAAGCACAGGCTGCTACTCTCAACTGGTCTACAGAAGAGGCTCAGAAGAGAATGGAAAACCTTATCACATCTAACGGATATGGTCCAAAGGGTAAGAAACTCGACGCTGTATACTGCTCTAACGACTCTACAGCTAACGGTGTAACAAACGCTCTTCTTTCAGCTGGTTACACAGCTGACAACTTCCCAATCATCACTGGTCAGGACTGTGATATCGTAGCAGTTAAGAACATGTTGAAGGGAACACAGGCTATGTCTATCTTCAAGGATACACGTACACTTGCTTCAAAAGTTGTTGAAATGGTTGACGCTATCTGCCAGGGTAAGAAAGCTCCTGTAAATGATACAAAGACATACGACAACGGAACAGGAATCATTCCTTCATTCCTTTGTGAACCAGTTTACGGTTCAAAAGAGAACTACAAGGCTCTCTTGATCGATTCTGGATACTACACAGAAGCACAGCTCAAATAGTTAGACTAAAATAAGCTGAAAAAGAACCTTTAGTTCTATATACTAAAGGTTCTTTTTTAATAACAATTCATTTATAAGTAAAAAGAGGGGTTCCAATGGCTAAGACATTATTGGAAATGAAAAATATTACCAAGTTGTTTCCCGGAGTAAAAGCACTTGATAACGTAAACCTTACCGTTGAAGAAGGTGAGATTCACGCAATCTGTGGTGAAAACGGAGCCGGAAAATCAACTTTGATGAATGTTCTGAGCGGTATTTATCCATATGGAACATATACCGGCGACATTGTTTACGACGGCGAAGTTTGTAAATTTCAGACAATCAGGGACAGCGAAGCTAAAGGTATTGTAATCATTCATCAGGAGCTCGCACTCGTTCCTCTTCTCACAATCGGTGAGAATATGTTCCTCGGAAATGAAAGAGGAAGTAAAGCAAAAATCAACTGGTCAGAAACCTTTGATAAGTCAGATGAACTTTTAAGAATGGTAGGTTTGAAAGATTCATCTAAGACACTGATTAAGGATATTGGTGTTGGAAAACAGCAGCTTGTAGAAATAGCTAAAGCTCTTGGAAAGAACGTAAGACTTCTTATCCTCGACGAACCTACAGCATCTTTGAACGATACAGAAGCTAAGCATTTACTTGACCTTCTTCTTGAGTTCAAGAAACAGGGAATGACTTCAATCATCATTTCACATAAGTTGAATGAAGTTTCGTACGTTGCAGATAAAATCACAGTTATCCGCGATGGTACCTCTATTACTTCCCTTGATAAACAGAAAGATAATTTTACAGAAGATACAATTATTTCGGCAATGGTAGGACGCAGCCTTACAGACCGCTTCCCTAAACGAGAGCCTCATGTAGGTGACGTTTGTTTCGAAGTAAAAGACTGGTGTGTAGATCATCCGGTATTTGATGGAATTAAGGTTTGTGACCACATCAACTTCAACCTTAGAAAAGGTGAAGTTCTTGGTATTTCAGGTCTTATGGGAGCCGGCCGTACAGAGCTCGCAATGAGTATTTTTGGTCACTCTTATGGTACAAATATCCGTGGTAAGATTTTTATGAACGGAAAGGAAGTTTCCTTCCCTAACGTTAAATCTGCAATTAAAGCAGGTCTTGCTTATGTAACAGAAGACCGTAAAGGAAACGGTTTGATTCTTTCTGAATCAATCTGCAAAAATACAACAGCTGCAAAACCAGAAAAGATTTCAAAACACTGGGTTCTTGATTTCGATAAAGAGCGTATGTATTCAGAACAGATGGCAAAAGACATGCATACTAAATGCGCTTCTGTAATGGAAGACGTAGGTAACCTTTCTGGTGGAAACATGCAGAAGGTTCTTCTTGGTAAATGGCTTTTTGCAGAACCTGATATCCTGATTCTTGATGAACCAACCCGCGGTATCGACGTTGGTGCTAAATATGAAATCTACTGTATCATCAACAAGATGGTTTCAGAAGGAAAATCTGTAATCATGATTTCTTCAGAAATGCCGGAAATCTTAGGTATGTGCGACCGCATCTACGTAATGAACGAAGGTAAGATGATTGCAGAAATGGATGGTAAAGAAGCAACTCAGGAAAAAATCATGACTGAGATTATCAATAGCGGAAAAACTGCTAATTTAGGAGAATAAAAATGGAAAAGAAAAATAAGATTGGCGACAGCCTTAAATCAGTTCTCAAGGGTAATACAATGATTTTTATCCTTGTAGGTGTAATGCTGCTGTTCGAAATTTTGATTCGAATTGGTGATCATGGTTCTTTGTTTGCACCTGCAAATATCACAAATATTATCCGTCAGAATGCTTACGTTGCAATTCTTGCAACTGGTATGCTCTTGTGTATTCTTACCGGTGGTAACATCGATTTGTCTGTTGGTTCTGTAGTAGCTCTTGTTGGTGCACTTGCAGGTGTATTCATTGTAAATCTTGGAATGCCGGTTTGGCTTGCAATCTGTCTTTGTCTTTTGATTGGTACTTTGATTGGTGCTTTCCATGGTTTCTTTATTGCATACATTCACATTCCGCCATTCATCACTACCCTTGCTGGTATGCTCCTCTGGCGTGGTGTTGCAACAATCGTTCTTGATGGTAAACCAATTGCTCCATTCCCTGCAAAATATCTCAACCTTTTTGAAAGCTTCATTCCAAATCCAAGTGAAGCCACAATCGAAAAATTTGGTGAACTTGATATTTTTGATGAGTTTGTAGATAAATACACATTCATGGTAACACTTATTATCTCTTTGATTTGTGTTCTTGCATTCATCGTTATGGAAATCATCAGCCGCCGCAAGAAGATTAAGAATAACTACACTGTACCTTCAAAGAGTTCATTCATCACAAAGCTTTGTGTACTTTCTGTAGTTATCCTGATTCTTGGTCAGTTCCTTGCACGTGACCGTGGTCTTCCTGTTGTATTAATTCTTCTTGCAGTAATCGTTGCTGCATACTCATACTTCACACAGAATACAGTTCCTGGCCGCTACCTCTATGCAATTGGTGGTAATGCTAAGGCTGCAAAACTTTCTGGTGTAAACACAGATAACGTAATGTTCTTTGCTTACACAAACATGGGATTCATTTCTGCAGTTGCTGCTCTTGTAACAATTGCTCGTTTGAACTCAGCTCAGCCAACAGCTGGTCAGAACTATGAAATGGATGCCATCGCTTCCTGCTTCATCGGTGGTGCTTCTGCATACGGTGGAACTGGTAAAGTATCTGGTGCCGTAGTCGGTGCTATCTTCATGGGTGTATTGAACAATGGTATGTCAATCCTCGGTGTAGATATGAACTGGCAGCGTGCTGTTAAAGGTTTAGTCCTCCTGGCTGCTGTAATCTTTGACGTTGTTTCAAAGAAAAAGAAAACCAGCAAGTAAATTGCCTTAATCAAAGTTTCATTATCCTTTCCTTGAAATTGGAACTTTACTGCCGCAATGTAAGACATTGCGGCAGTTTTTTGTTATAATAGAGTTATGAATAAATCTGAATTATTTTCCGAATTATTTAAACGCTATGGAGCTGTAACACGTGCACGAGGCCCGTTTTTATACACTAAAAAAGGTGTACGGGTAACCGATTTATATCAGGAAGCAGGCCGGGCAATTCTTGGCTGGGAAGGTGGAAGTGCCTTTACAATGTTTAAGAATGTACTTTCCCGCGGACAAACCGGAAGCTTTATCTGTGAAGAAGCACCTGAACCTCGTCTCCAGAAGGCAGTAAGCGAACTTCTTGCAAGTGAAAGAACAATATTCTGCTTTTCTTCCCACAAAGATGCTTTTGATGCAGGGCTTACCCTTTTTCCAAATGAAACAAGTGTTTACAGACCATGGAATTCTATAAACCAAAAAATCAATATTTCAAATACCGCTGCATTAATTGTTACTCCCCCATTCCCATGGGCTGAATCAATTTTTATTCTCGCAGCTGATACAAAGCGTATTCAGGAAAATCCAGATAAACTTTTATTCATCCGCAACAGCATAAAACTACCATTTGCACTTGAAGTAGCAATAACAAAGAGTTTTTATAACTTAATCAAAGCTCTTCAGGAACGGGAAGAAAAAGACTGGTTTATTTATGACACAGTTCTTACAAAATACTGGAATCGCGAAGGTCCATATCTGTTCCCAAAAGTTCCAAAAGATTCTTATGATGCTTTTGTAATTCATTGTCTTGACTGCGGAATTGTTATAAGCCCTGATTATAACTCCCCTTCCATCGTTCCTTTTGGAGCAGACCGCGGAGTTTTCACAAAATTAAAAAACTCACCTTTTACCTGGTAATAGACGAAAATTAGATTATGGAACCAAAAATATTATTATTCATAATAAAGTTAATCGCAGGTGGAATCGTTGCTTTTCTGGCAATTTTGCTGATGTCAAAAAAAAGAAATGCAGGCTGGGCCTTTATGGTTTCGGGCTTTCTTCTTTCTTATGCCAGTTTAGTTTATGAGCTTTTAATTGAACTTGGTGTTCTAACAGCAACCAAATACGGACTATGGGGAATTCCTGTCTCAACCTTACTCTGTGCGACTCTTCCTTCTATTTGTTTTATTACTGCATTTATCATAATGCTTGCAAAACGCTAATCATTTTATAAAGGAACAAAATAACCATGCCAAATATTGATGAATACTGGAATAAATTTATAGCAGATACAGGCCGTAGCGAAGAAGACCGCTGTGCTGGTGACCTCAGCTTTGAGGCAAAAGGCTTTGTTGGTGATGAGCTTATAACGCTTGTACTTGGCGGCCAAAAGACTGCTTTTTTTACAAGCTGGGCAACTTATTCGATAGACCAGGAACCACTTCCAGTTTCAGGGGAATTGTATGTTGTACTCGACCGTTCAAACACACCTCGCTGTATAATAGAAACTCAAAGCGTAGAGGTTGTTCCTTTCAACGAAGTAACCTGGGAAATGGCTCGTCTCGAAGGTGAAGATGAAGATCTTGGTCAATGGAAAGAACGTAAGCAGGAATATCTTGAAGATGAAGGTGCTATTCTAGGATTTGACTTTACTCCGGATATTAAACTTGTATTCCAGACTTTCAAAGTTGTATACCGATAATACAGGGAGCATAATATATGAAAAAAATAATTACTTTGATTTCAACTGTTATTCTGGCATGCTCTTTTCTAAGTGCAAACGAAAGACTTTTCAGTTTTACAGCAGGTCTTTCATCTGGAGTTCCAATTTATGGAGCAAATTCTGTTGTTTCTACAGGAAGTGAAATTGAAAAAGGAAATAGAATTATTCTGGGTACAACAGTATCAGCAAACATCAATCCTATTTCTCAGGTAAGTTTTTATCTTGGAAACGATATGATTTGGGATTTTACCTGGAATTCATCTGAAAAATCGAGTAAAGTTCATCTTTCGTTCCCTCTGGGAATTAAAATATATCCCGGACTTGGTGGATTGAACTTTGGTCTTGCTTATACCCTTGGCCTTAGATTTGATAATATAAAAACTGATTCAGTTGGTGATTATAATGATTCAACTCCCTGGGGAAATGGCTTTAAATTCCAGGTTGAATATAACTTTGCCCATGAAGGAAGTTCACGTTATTTGCCTTCTATAGGCGGCTATTGGAATCTTATGCCGCGCGGTAATAGTTCTTATGATAATCTGATTGTGCTATATGTAGCAGCGAATTTTTAATGGATTGCTTCGCTCCGCTCGCAATGACAAGCTGGTAGCCTATGGTTAAAAAAAATAACGGCCCGCAATTCGTCATTGCGAGCCGCAGGCGAAGCAATTCACTGCTTCACTTACCTAGCATACTCCACGATTCGTGTCTCGCGGATCATTGTAAGTCTTATTCTTCCAGGATATCGCAAATCAGTTTCAATCTGCTTTGCAATATTACGTGCAAGCTCTTTTACATCGCCATCGGCAATCTTCTCGTTATTAACAAGAATGCGGAGCTCACGACCAGCCTGAATAGCGTATGCCTTTTCAACACCATTAAAGCCTTCGGCAATTGCCTCAAGGTTTTCAAGACGCTTAACGTAGTTGTCAATTGTCTCACGGCGAGCACCAGGACGTGCCGCAGAAATAGCATCAGCAATCTGTACAACAACAGCCTCAAGAGATTCTGTAGGTACATCGTTGTGGTGAGCAGCAATTGCGTTGATAACAACTGCACTTTCACCCATCTTGCGTGCCATTTCAGCACCAACCTCTGCGTGGTTCTGATCGCTGTCTGTTTCAGCTCCCTTACCAATATCATGAAGAATTGCAGCACGCTTTGCAATTTCGCGGTCTGCACCAATTTCTGCAGCAATCATGCTGGCAGCCATTGCAACTTCCTTTGAATGGTAAAGAACGTTCTGACCGTAACTTGTACGGAAGTAAAGGCGGCCAAGAGCACGAATTCCGTCGGTATTCATATTGTGAATTCCGAGGTCGAAAAGGGCTCTTTCGCCTTCTTCGTAAATCTTGTTCTGAATTTCGTGGGTAACCTTCTGAACAATTTCCTCGATTCTTGCCGGATGAATACGTCCGTCAGAAATAAGGCGTTCAAGAGATTCCTTAGCAATTTCCTTGCGAACCGGGTCAAAACAAGAGATAACTACAGCTTCAGGAGTATCATCAATGATGATGTCTACACCAGTGAGAGTTTCGAGGGTACGGATGTTGCGGCCTTCACGACCGATAATGCGACCCTTCATCTCGTCACTTGGAAGAGAAACTGTAGCTACTGTAATGTCGCTTGTTGTTTCCGGAGCAATACGTTGAATTGTGGTAACAAGAATGTCTTTGGCTTTCTTTTCTGCAGTAAGCTGGGCTTCCTGCTCAATTTTGTTGATAAGAGCCTGTGCGTCGTGACGTGCGTCATTTTCGAGGTTCTTGATAATCAAATCTTTTGCTTCCTGCTGTGAAAGACCAGAGATTTTTTCAAGTTCCTGACGATAAAGCTCTTCCTGTTTAGAAAGTTCTTCTTCTCTTTTTACCATTGCAGCTTTCTTATCTGCAAGTTCTTTTTCGTTTTTTTCAAATTCCGCTGCACGCTGATCAAGGAGTTCTTCTTTTTTGTTTACCCTTGCCTCAAAGCGCTGCACTTCGGCTCTGCGTTCACGGTTCTCCCGCTCCTGCTGATTTCGTTCACGAATGAGCTCATCTTTTGCATTTAACAAAATTTCTTTTTTCTGTGCTTCTGCTTCCCGAATAGCGTCCTGTTTAACGCGCTCGGCTTTCTGTTCAGAAGCTGTTAATTGAAATCTGGCATAAATCCAGCGAATAATCCATCCAAGAACAATTCCAGCAACAGGGAGAACTATGTACAACACGATGTTCATACTTCACTCCTATTGTAAATTTTAGAATAGTTCAAACTCTATTTTACTATAAGAAGAGACTGATGTCAAATTGATTTTGACCGTCACCCTGAACTTGTTTCAGGGTCTATTACAAGATGCTGAAACAAGTTCAGCATGACATTGGTAGCCTACATAGAAAAATCCTTACCCAGATAAATCTCGCGGGCTACTTCGCTTTCGAGAATCTGCTGTTTTGTACCCTGGGTCATGATTGTTCCCTGATTTATGATGATAGCACGGTCTGTAATTTCCAGAGTATCACGTACATTGTGGTCTGTAATCAAAATTCCAATGCCACGCTTTGCAAGAAGTCGAATCATTCCTTTGATATCGGCAACGGCAATAGGGTCAATTCCGGCAAAAGGCTCGTCCAGAAGCAGAAATTTTGGTTCCATCGCCAAAGAACGCGCAATTTCTGTACGGCGGCGTTCACCACCAGACAAGGTAAAAGCTTTCTGCTTACGGATGCGGCCAATTGAAAATTCCTCAATCAGCGATTCAAGGCGTTCTTTTTTTTCGGCTTTTGTAAGGTCTTTACGGGTTTCGAGAATGGACCAGATATTTTCTTCTACTGTAAATTTGCGGAATACAGAAGGTTCCTGAGGCAGATATGCAATTCCAAGACGGGCCCGCTTATACATAGGCAGCCCCGTAATGCATTTTTCATCAAGAAAAACATCACCTGCTGTTGGCTTATAAAAACCTACTACCATATAGAAGGTAGTTGTTTTTCCGGCACCGTTCGGCCCCAGCAAGCCCAGAACCTCCCCCATCTGCATGGAAAATTCAACACCGCGAACTACTTTTTTATGGCCAAACTGTTTATAAAGGCTTGAAACGCGGAGAATATGATTTTGAGAAGTCTGATTTTCTGGAACCTCTGAAACTGGCTCAGTATTCGGGATTTCGGGAACTTCTGTTGTTTCGTTTAATTCATCATTCTCCATCTTTTGGTCCCTCCTCCTTTAAGTCAGGCTGTTCTTTTGGTTCAGAAGCCTCAGTTTCTACAACAGGCTCTGGCTCAGCCTGTTTTGTATCTGTTACAGTACCCTTTACATTACCACCAAGAGTAATATCCTGTGTGTCCATATCAAGAGTAATGTGCTGGGCGCGGAATACATCATCATCCTGTTTAACCTGTGCATTACCGGAAATCTCAAGAAGCTGCGCCTTTTTATAGTAAACTGCATATGAGCCGGAACATACATTATCTTTCTGTGTAAGATTTATCTGCACCTGAAGAACTGCTATTTCCGTATCCTGATTATAATCAATTATCTGAGCCTTGGCCTTTACATCATTATCTTTATCTTCAAGATTAACGTTACCTTTTAACGAAGCCAGTTTTGTAGTTCTGTCATATTCAAGGGAATCGCAGGTAAATTCCATATTTGTTTTAAGATTTTTTCCATTTATATGACCTGTTGCCTTGATATAGCGATAGTTATCACCAGATAATTCAACATCATCAGCCTGAATTTCCATTGTTTCGGTTTTGATATAAGCATTTCCGGAAAGACTTGTAGTAGTATTTGTATTTCCAGCCTGCCCTGTCATTCTGTTTGCAGAAAAAATGATTTTTTCAGCGAAAAGAGGAAGAGCCGTAAACCAAAGAGAAATTAAAACTGCTGCAACATATTTTTTATTCAACATTTTCTGATTCTTTTTCGGAATTTTCATCGGAAGTTTCTATAGTTCCTGTAATGTTTCCACGGAACGAAAAAGTTTTACTTATACCGCTGGCAGTAAAACCACTTCCTCTCATTATTGTATCATCTTTTTCGATTTTTACCATATCTCCGCGGCCACTTGTGAGCTGTTCTGAACGGCCATTCCACCTAAGAGCATTTGCATAAAAACGCATGTTTTCCGCAGAGTTATATAGATTTATATCATCATACAGTTCATAGATTTTTTTATCTGTATCTGCATAAAGAATTCCGCAGCTGCCTTCTGTTTCTACTTCACCTTTATCATCATACGAAGTAAAAGTAACCTGCTGGCCGTAAGACTCGCTGCTGTTTTTGTACTGCTCAAGTTTTTGCGCAGAAACTTCAATTGTAGGATTCTTTTTTTCAAAACGAACAAGTTTTGTATCTTCAAAAACAAATTCAGGAACCTTATCTTCTGAATTAACCTGCTCAGAATATTTTAGAGAACATGAGGTTAAAAAGATAAATGAAATCAATGTCATGCCGAACTTATTTCGGCATCTTGTAATAGATTCCGACCTTCGTCGGAATGACAGTGTGATTCGTCGGAATGACGTTAGATTAAAAATCCTGCTTGATTTTTTCAATATCCTTTCCTTTGTCTTTTTCGCGGATTTCTACGCGGCGGATTTTTCCACTGATTGTTTTAGGCAATTCATCCACAAATTCATAAATTCGAGGAATCTTATACATTGCTGTATTTTCTTTTGCAAAAGTAGAAATCTCAACTTCCATTTCTTTTGGATCTTTGTCCTTATAAGCAGGAACAAGAACGATTGTTGCCTTAACAATCTGACCACGCTTAGCATCTTCAACGCCAGTAACGGCACATTCCATTACAGCAGGATGTTTCTGCAAAATTGATTCAACTTCGAACGGACTGATTCTGTAGCCTGAGGATTTAATAATATCATCCTTACGACCAACAAACCAGATGTAACCGTCATCATCGCGGTAAACATTATCGCCTGTATGATAGTAACCGCCGTCAAATGCTTCGGCTGTAAGCGAAATATCTTTGTGATAACCAGTAAGCAGTCCAAAAGGATGGCCCTTATCAACGTGAATACAAAGTTCCCCTACTTCGCCATTTGGAACAGGCTTGTCATTTGGATTTAAAATTTCTACATCATAAGCTGGAGATGGACGTCCCATTGAACCAGGTTTTACAGGAGAATCTGCATAGTCCATAAAGTTTCCGCAGATTACAGCTGATTCAGACTGACCGTAACCTTCGTAAATGCGTTTTCCAGTCTGCTCAAGCCACTTGTCATAAACCTCGTCGTTAAGAGCTTCGCCGGCTGTTGAGAATCGCTGACACTTGCTCAAATCATATTTTGACAAATCCTGACGAACCAGGAAGCGGTATACAGTTGGTGGTGCACAGAAAGTTGTAAGACCGTATTTAGAAATCAAAGTGAGCATCTTATCCGGCTTGAGCATGTTCATATCGTAAACAAACTGTGCAGTTCCACAAATCCACTGACCGTAAATTTTACCCCAGCTAGCCTTTGCCCAACCAGTTTCTGCAATCGTAAGATGAAGTCCATCATCTACAACACCATGCCAGTATTTTGCGGTAATAATGTGTCCAATTGGATATGTAAAGTCATGCAAAACCATCTTAGGATAACCTGATGTACCAGAAGTAAAGTACATAAGCATTGGATCTGAATTGTGAGTTGCAGCTTCTCCTACAGGGCGAGGGAATTCAGGATCAATTTTTTCATATTCATCGTGGAAATTTATCCAGCCTTCGCGGTCTGGACCAACAGTAACAAGATATTTTACAGTTGGAGATTTTTCCATTGCCTTTTCAATTTCTTCCTGAACATGTGGATTATCGTATGAAATAATCATTTTTACATCAGCAGCATTTGTACGATATTCAATATCTGATTTCAAAAGCTGATCTGATGCTGCAATTGCTACAGCTCCGATTCGATGAAGAGCTGGAAGAAGAAACCACCATTCATAACGACGGCGAAGCATAAGCATAACCATATCGCCTTTTCTGATTCCCTTAAGAGCCAGCCAGTAAGCGGCACGTTTTGATTCACGGGAAATATCAGCAAAGGTAAATATTTTTGCTTCTGTTGAATTATCATCTATCCAGACTAAAGCTCTCTTATCTGGAGTTTCGCGCGCATAACGGTCAATAATATCATAAGCAAAATTAAAATCTTCTGGTGCTGTAAGATGACAGTTGGCCTTTAAGTCTTCATAAGATGTATATTCACGGTAGTCTTTAATATATTCATGGGCAAGATTCATATGCCACCCCTTTTTTTGTCAAAATGTTTGGTATATTATGACATTATAGAATTTTTTGTCAACCTATGCTATAGTTTTCGAATTATGAGCGAAATGTGCTATAAATGCTTCAAACCAAAATCTGCCTGCCTCTGTTCTTACACAAAGGAAATTGATCCCGGTATAAAATTCGTGCTTTTAATGCACCAGAAAGAAGCAAAAAGACAGAGAACAGGAACAGGACATATTGCAAAAATCTCGCTTAAGGACTCAGAAATTCTTGTTGGCTTTGAATTTGAACATAATAAGAGACTACAGGAACTGCTTGCAGACCCACAGTATTTTCCAGTTATGATGTATCCTGGAGAAGATGCCTGGACTGCTAAAAAAGAAGGCTTTGGAGAAGCACTTGCCGGCAAAAAACTTTTGGTTTTAATTCTGGATTCAACCTGGTTCTGCGCACGCAAGCTGATAGAACATAATCCGTTTTTATTGAAATTACCACGGCTTTCTTTCTATGGAGACTACCGTTCTATTTTTACTTTTAAACACGAACCACGCCCTGAATACATTTCTACTATAGAATCCTGCTATTATCTGATTAAGGAGATGCAGGAAAACGGACTATGCGATCCCGCCATTAATCCAGAGCCGATGATGGATGCCTTTAAGCAGATGATAAAATTCCAGCTACAGGCAGAAAACGAAAGAATCTTAGGAATCCGCCCTAACAGCCACAGTTACGATGCTAAGTATAATAAGATAAGGGAAATACCAACGTTTTAATTATACGGCTTTGTACCTTGTGGAACAAACTCACCGTTAACCGCGCCTAACATTGCCTTAAGCGAATAATCACAGCGCCAGCTGTAGCCAAGCAGAATGCTGTCTGCCCACTGAAGTTTTTCTGTAAGTGTTGGAGTCATATTACACAGCACAATAACCCGCTTTCCAGAACCCTTAAAATAATTGGCAATCTTTACATGATTTTCACTTGAAACACAAATTATTACAGTGTCATAGCCATTAGCAACTCCCGGCAGATTGTCCAGAACCCACTGTGTTTCATTTGGACCTGTTTCATAAGTATAATGGAACTCACCAGCATCAGGATAACGCTGTTTACCGGCTTTAAAGAAACTTGTAAGCGAGCCCATCAAAAGTACTCGGCCAGCCTTATCAGCCTTGAGCGGCAAACTCCCCTGTTTTTCTACTGTAACCGAGCGACAGGCCTGTTCAAGGAAAAACTTTTCTCCATCACGGTCTGGAATATGAGAATCAATTGTATCTGAATCCGGATAAAGCGGAGCTGCATTGCCAGACTTAAAATAGTCCAGTTTTGCTTTTATTACACGACGGGCTGCATCTTTTACACGCTCACGGAATGTACTGTCCGTAGTCATAAGTTCAAGATTTTTGAGCCACAATGCCTCGTTCAATTTTGCAGTTGTAGAAGAAAGAATAATATCATTTCCAGCTTCAAGAGCCATCTTAAAGGCATTAGACATTGTGCCGGCATAAACCGTAGCGCCAACCATCATCATATCATCAGTTATGATAAGCCCCTTGTATCCAAGCTGATTTCGTAAAAGGTCTGTAAGGAAATAATATGAAAGCGAAGCCGGAGCTCCGGAAGTTTCAATCAAAGGAAAGCTCAAATGACCAGACATTACAGCCGGAACATTTTCTTTTATAAGATAAAGATAAGGTGTGAGCTCTCGATTCTTAAAAGTATCAAAATCGATATTGATTACCGGAAGCTTACCATGTGAGTCGAGACTTGTGTCGCCATGACCAGGGAAATGTTTTGCAGTTGCAAGCACGCCCGCCGCTTCTGAGCCGGAAACAAAGGCTGCTCCAAGAATTCCTGTTTTATCCGGATCATCACCAAAAGACCTTGTACCAATAATAGACGAATCATGATCTGTAAAAAGATCTACAGTTGGCGCAAAGTTCATGTTGATTCCAAGAGTCTTAATTTCGCGGCTGATATAATAAGCGGTATACCAGGAATCTGAAGGGTAACCACCCGCTCCAATTGCCATATTTCCAGGAGTGATTGAAGTATCGCCCTTTACGTGACGAATCCATCCGCCTTCCTGGTCAGTTGCAACAAATAACGGAATCTGAAAACGCCCTTCTGCCGCCTGAGTCTGTAAACCTGTAATTGATTTTGCAACAAGATAAATATCATCTGTATTCCAGCCGAAAACTTTTACGCTTCCAAGTCCTCGCTCTACCCACTGGTACAAAAGTTCCGGAGGTTCAGCTCCAGCCCAGCCAAACATAAAGGTTTGCGAGAGGAGCTCAGAATCTGTCATTTCATCGGTAATTTTTGCAGCAAGCTCATCGTTAGCCATGCGGCTCCAGAAATTAACTGAAGGAGTTTGCTGAGCGGACAGTCCGGAAATGAGACCGCCCGCAAGAATTAATATAGTAGTAACTAACTTTTTAGCTTTCATCATCATCGCCGGTCAAAATTATTTATGCAAAAACTCGTAAGCGGAATGAGCGGCAATTGCTCCGTCAGCAGTGGCAGTTACAACCTGACGGAACGATTTACTGCGGACATCTCCGGCAGCAAAAAGGCCAGGCATAGAAGTTGCCATAGTTTCATCAGTTACAATGTAGCCGTTTCCATCTTTTGGAAGCATATCTACAAGTTCAGTCTGAGGAACCATTCCTGCAAAAATAAATACAGCATCGCAGGCAAGTTCGCTCTGTTCACCAGTCTTTACATTTTCAATTACAAGGGATTCAACTTTCATGCCGCCCTTGATTTCTTTGAGTACTGTATCATATACAGGCTTTACACCAGCCGCAAGCATTTTGTCTACAACAGCTTTTTGAGCGCGGAACTCGTTTCGGCGGTGAATGATTGTAACGTCTTTTGAAAGAGTTGAAAGATAAACTGCCTCACTGCAGGCAGAATCGCCGCCACCAACTACAACAATTTTTCGGTTGCGGAAGAAAGGACCATCACAGGTAGCGCAGTAAGAAACTCCGCGTCCTGTAAATTCAGCTTCACCAGGAACCCCAAGATTTTTGTGGAATGCACCAGTTGCAAGACATAAACAAGGTGCCTTAAAGATTTTGTGTTTTGTAGTAACAATAAAGTCGCTGCCTGTTTTATCTATGGAAGTAACAGTAACAAGTTCGATTTTTGCACCAAAGGCTTCTGCCTGATTGCGCATGTTATCCATAAAGTCTGCACCGTTTACAACCGGATACACTCCAGGATAATTCTCCAGTTCTGCAATCTGAAGTGCCTGTCCTCCAGCTCCAGCAGGATCAAGAACAACAGTATTCAAACCACTACGGGCTGCATACTGAGCACTGGCAAGACCAGCAGGACCTGCACCAATAATTACATAATCGAAATTTAAGGTTTCTAAGTTTTCCATAGGATACTCCAATTGTAACAAATTTTACGCTATTACTCTAGCATTTTTCTAGCCGGCTGATTTGGAGTATATAAATAATACAAATTAGTGTCAATAGATTGTACACAATTTAATTGTATTACATCGCCTATTTTCCAATAACAAAAATTGCAGGTATTTTTCCAAGCTCAGGAATTTTTTCTTTTTTCCACTCAGCAACCGTGCGGGTTTTGATATATTCTTCTGCACAGGTAATTCCTGCAGCAATACAAAGCTTTGTTTTTGGATTAAGTGCATTCAAAATTGTTTCAATCATTTTTGCATTGCGGTAAGGAGTTTCAATAAAAAGCTGAGTCTGATTTTCGTTCTGTACTTTCTGTTCCAGTTTTTTAAGAGCCTTGATTCTCTGCGGAACTTCAACAGGAAGATAACCATTAAATGCAAAACTCTGGCCATTAAAGCCACTTCCCATTACAGACATTATGATTGATGACGGTCCCACAAGAGGCACAACTTTATAACCTCTCTGCTGAGCAATGGCTACCACGTCGGCACCAGGATCTGCAATTGCAGGACAGCCCGCCTCACTGATTATTCCAACCGGCTCTTTACGTTTGAGCGGTTCCAGATATTCGCCGATAAACTTACGGTCTGTGTGGCGGTTCAGTTCGTAAAAAGTAAGAGTATCTATGTCTATGGATTTTTCTACCTTCTTTAGGAAACGGCGTGCCGAGCGGATATTTTCAACGATAAAATGCTTGATTCCTACAATTATATCGTGATTGTAAGCAGGCAGAACCTGAGAAATTTCTGTTTCACCCAAAGTTACTGGAATAAGATAAAGTGCTGTATCCATATTTTCTCCTTGTGGGGAAAGTCTTCCCCTCGGGCGCATTTCATTGCGCCCTACCCCTTCTAACGGGGCGCTGCCCCGTAACGCCCCGCCTGTCAGTTCAACTTTTCAGCAGCAGCTTCCCAGGCTAATGTTGTTTCGTCTATTTGTGCAGCAAGCTCGTTGATTTCGCGCTGAACCGCTTTTGCTTTTTCGCCATTGGAATATACAGCCGGGTCGGCCAGTTTATTTTCAAACTCAGATTTCTTTTCTTCAAGTTCAGTAATTTTTGCTTCAAGCCGTGCAACTTCTTTTTCTATTTTTCGTCGTTCGGCATCAAGACGTTTCTGTTCTTCCCAGGAAAGCGCCGCATCTGCGGGGGATTTTAAGGGGGTGTCCCCCTTAGGAGAAGGGGCAGCGGAAGACGGCTTGCCGGCTGAAGCGGGAGGAAGACTTTCCCCTCCTTCTTGAGTCTCAAGTTTTGCCAGCTGTTCCATATAGAACTCATAATTTCCAGGATAGTTCTTAAACTGACCAGGTTTTAGTTCGAGGACACGAGTTGCAAGTTGTTCTATGAATCCGCGGTCGTGGCTAACGAAAATTACAGTGCCGCCAAAATCGCGGAGAGCTGTAAGGAGCACGTCTTTTGAATGAATATCAAGATGGTTTGTAGGTTCATCGAGAACAAGAAGATTTACAGGGCTGAGCAGAAGCTGCAAAAGTGCAATACGGGATTTTTCACCACCGGAAAGAACATCGAGAGATTTATAAACATCGTCACCACGGAAGAGGAAAGCCCCCAGCATATCACGCAGTTTTGGAATGAGTTCCAGTGGTGCGCGGGCTTCGAGGTAATCTAAAATTGTTTCCTTACCACGGATAGTCTCAGCATTATCCTGAGAGAAGTAGCCGATCTGCACGCCAGCACCAGGCACAACTTCGCCTGTAAATGCGCTGTCCTGACCGGCTATAATTCTAAGCAGTGTAGACTTACCAGCACCGTTACGTCCTGCAACAACAAGTCGTTCGCCATTTTCGAGTGTAAGTTCCAGTTTGTCGAGAACATTAAACTTGCCGTCGTAAGACTTGGTTATATCCTTAAGCCGCATTACAAGGCGGCCACTGTGCGGAGCCGGAGGAAAAGAAAAGTGTATTTTCTTGAGAGATTCTGGAATTTCAATTCGTTCCATCTTCTCAAGTTTTTTCATGTATTCCTGAGCCTGTGCTGCTTTTGTTGCTTTATAACCAAAACGGCGGATAAAATCTTCGAGTTTATTTATCTCTTCCTGCTGCTGTTCGTAAGCAGCAATAAGAGTTTTTAATTCTACTTCGCGAACCTTTTCATAATGACTGAAGTTTCCTGGATATCGCTTGAGGTCTCCGTTAAAAAGTTCGTAGACCTCGTTGATTGTAACATCAAGAAAATAGCGGTCGTGACTTACAAGCAAAAAACCGCCTTTAAAATTCTGAAGGAACTGTTCGAGCCAGCTGCGTGCTTCAATATCAAGATAGTTGGTAGGCTCGTCTAACAAAAGAATATCAGGCCCCTGCATCAAAGCCTTTGCCAGTGCAATACGCATCTGCCATCCGCCGGAAAACTCTGCTGTATCCCGCTCAAAATCAGAACGAGAAAAACCAAGACCAAGCAATACAGATTCTGCTGCAGCATCACGACGATGCCAGCCGCTGTCTTCCAATTTCTGAATAAGTTCTGACTGCTGCATAACAAGGTTATCTGTATTTCCTTCGCCACGCTCCAGCTGTTCACCTATTTCATCAATACGTTTTTGCATTTCGTATCCGAATTCAAAAGCTTTGTCGGCTTCTTCCCGCAAGGTACAGCCATGATGGGTAAGTCCGCTCTGAGGCAGATAAGCAATGCGGCATTCTTTTTGAACTGCACGACTTCCGCTATCCGGTGGAACAAGTCCTGCAAGAACTTTTATAAGAGTTGATTTTCCGGCTCCATTGGCACCTGTTAGTGCAACCTTAGAACCGGTCTGTAAGTTAATTGTTACATTTTTTAAGATGTCGCGGTCACCAAATGCAAGCGACACCTGAGAGAATTGTACAAAGGCCATATAATAATCCTGAATTCTGGTGGCTTCGACAAGCTCAACCACCGCACATTATTTCTTCAGATAAACAATAACCGGACTCACGCCCCTGCTCTTAATCTGATTTCCACTGAAGTTTGCACCTGTTGTATCTTCGAGACGAAGTGCACCGCCATCCAGCTTATAAAGGAAGTTTACTTCGCGTGTCATTCCATCAAACTTCATTGTAAGAACACCATCATAAGAAGAAGCTAAATCTTTAGAAAGTGAGTATTTTACCTGAGCTGAACCCGTACTCTTTGTTCCTGCATCAATTACAGATGGAACAAGAAGCTTAAAGCCAGTCCAGCGGAAAGAACCGTCTTCCTTAAACTCAACCTTACCATAGCTTGAGCTTGAGAAAATTGGACCGTGGGTGTAAATCTGCATATATGCTTGAGAACGGCGAGTCTTTTCTGCATTTACAATATCAGCAATGCTGTCTGAAATTGTAATGAAATTCAAATCCTGTGGCTTACCGCTCGAATCGGTATATCGAAGTACAATGTAGCCAGCACGTCGATAAATGATTTTAACTGAAATACCATTCAACGAATATTCATTGTCATCAGTTTTTGTATAACCGTCGTAATCCCAGCTTTCGTGAATTGTTGTTGTATTGAGGGAAACTTTTTTACCCTCTTCGTCAATTGTAAATTTATAAAGCGGATGAATAAGTGCAAGGTCAATATTTCCGCTGTCAATCATAGAACGGAAATAATCCGGATACCATACGTTAGCCGCAATTGTCTGCCAGTGGGTATCATCTTCTACCTCTTCTGCAACTACTGCACCACCAACACGCTGGCCGGTTGCATCTGTCTCATAAAGATTCAGATTGTATGAAAAACACCAGCCTAAAGTTCCATCATCTGTAAGAATCCGGTACCAGTCTCCTTCAAGTGCAGTTTTTCCGGCCATAGGAGCCTGACCTGTTCCCTTGTAAAGAATTTTTATAACTTCACCCTTGCGCAGACGATAAACCTGTTTTGCTGTATTTACAGGCTCGGCACGACATGGAAGTCCATCAAGTTTTACAGAGGCATAAGTCGAAGCATTCTCTGAGTATTTTGCAGCAACGGCTTTGACTTTACCTTTTTTTACAGGCTCCGTAAGTTGCCACAAGGCAACTTCTATTTTTTCACCGCCTTCTGTTCCAATTACATACACATGAGAAATATTTGATTTGATGTAAACCGGAACAATGTCACCGCTCTTTATCTGCTGCTCAGGAATTGTCCAGAGAACGACAGAATAGCCCATTATTTTGTCGGAACAGGATGTAAATATCAGAGATAATAAGAAAAGTAAAGGTACAAAAAGTTTCTTCATAGTATACATATTACGTCATGCTGAACTTGTTTCAGCATCTATAATGACAGATTTCTAAAGTTGAACTCCGGTTTTAATTTTTTCGTTAAAGCGGTCGAGTTTCTTTCCTTCGAGAGGATTTGGCTTTCCTTCCATAACGGCACGGAGTGCTTCCATTTCTTCGCCACTGAAGTTTACACCATGGTTCATATGATTGATGAAGCTTTCTGTTGCCATTGGAGCAACCTTGCGACACATCTCAAGAATTACTTCTGCATAAACGCGGATTTCGTACTGAGCGTGGCTGTCGAGACGCAGTTTGAGGAAGTGGAAAAGATTGTGCAAATCCATTTCCCAATAGAATTCTGTATAAAGAGAAAGAGGAAGATTGATGCGGGCAATTTCACGTGCAAGTCCTGAATCAATGAGCTCGCTGTAATTTTCGTAAGCTTCTTTCTGTCCTTCTTCGAGCTGATTTATGATTTTGTCTGCAGTTGCCTTATCAAAAGCTTCTGTAGCGCGCCCCTGCTTGTTGTCCTTACTCTGTGGAGCAACCTTGTCTTCTGCAGGAACGTAGAATTCATCTTTCATGATTGAATAACGTCCAGAAACCTCGTTCATACGGCCTGTACGGTGGCGAACCCACTGGCGGGCAACGAAAATAGGCATCTTAACGTGGAAGGTCATTACAACCTGTTCAAAAGGAGATGTATGCTGATGGCGCAAAAGATAATCGATAAGTGCACCATCCTGGCTTACTGATTTTGTTCCTTCACCATAAGAAACACGTGCCGACTGAACAATTCGCTGGTCGCCGCCAAAATAATCTACAAGTCGTACAAAACCTTTGTCCAATACAGGGTATTCTTTATCCAAAATTTCTTCTGCTGCGGGAACAATACAATGTGCCATATGAATCCTCTAAAAAAATAAAATAATCGAATATATAGTACATTAATTTTTGTTAGAATTCAATCGGACGAAATCTCCTGATTGACCGTACCTGAAAAAAACAGCCTTAGCCAACGGGAGAAGTAGGTAAAGCTAAAAATTGCATTCGCAATTTTTTTAACGCTTTGCTATAAAACAAAGGCCGCCAGCGGCCTTACACATGTTGTCTAAGGCTGTTTTTTTCGGGCATGTCCAATCTGAATTATCCGAATAAATCAGAATTTATCTATATATTATTTTTTAGTGATTCATATATAAAAACGGGTTACAAATCACCGTCGTTTTCAGAGGTATCAACAGAAGCGTCACCGTCGTGATTTTCCGGAGTTTCTTCTTTAACTTCAATTACTTCGGCTTTGATTTCATTTTTTGAGGTCAGAACGTCAAAGAGAATCAGCGCAATGCCGGCTACAAGAACTACAATTCCAATAAGACGGATGATTGCATTGCCTAAAGCGCGAGGAGAAATCAGAATCAGAATAACTGCTACTGCGAGTAACAGGAGATTTTCTATGATATATCTCTTTCTTTCAACTCCAGAATCTTTAAGAAGTGCTGCGGCATAAAAACCAATTGCAGCAGAAGCCAGAAGATAAATGATAAGTACCCAGATCATTGCTGTCCAGGCTGCACCACCAATTGCCAGAGGAAAAAGGACTGCCATTACACCGGCAATAATGCTTACAATGCTTTTTATAAGAATTGTTCTTTTATAATAAATATCATCAGAAAGTGCCTTTGTAAATTTCAGGCAGTAAACTCCGTAGCCAATGGCTGCAAGTCCGATAATAACAACAACCAGTTTAATCCAGAATGATGGGAAAATAATAACCAGAAGACCAAGAAGAGCCGCCAGAATACCAGAAAAAAGATACCACCGTTTCATACAATTCCTCCGAAAAACATTATAAATAGTTTATTCTATAATATATCATTAAATTTAAAAGTCAAATCTTATAAAGTCAAGAAAATATTTTTTTGATTTTTTTAAGTTTTTTTGCAATTTACTGTTGACACAAACGCTTAAAACATATATCCTACTAACACTTAATGGAGCGATACCAAAGCGGTCGTACTGGGGCGGTCTTGAAAACCGTTGATCTTCACGGGTCCGGGGGTTCGAATCCCTCTCGCTCCGCTAATAATGGAAGCGTGGTAGAGCGGTAATACAACGGATTGCTAATCCGTCACTTCCGTAAGGGGTGGGCAGGTTCAACTCCTGTCGCTTCCGAGAAAGCAGTTCTACTGCACATCAAAATGAATGAGATTGTAGCTCAGTTGGATTAGAGCGCAGCCCTGCGGAGGCTGAGGTCGCACGTTCGAATCGTGTCAGTCTCAAACACTAAAACTCGACAAGACGTCGAGTTTTTTTTATTTAACGTAGATTATTCTAGAATACTTTACACGATTCGAAGCGGAGTGAGCGGTTCTAAAAAAACCGAGCAGTGGCGCAGGCTTTTTTAGAAGGCCGAACCAGGAGGGTGAGGCCAGCGAACGAAGACGCCACGGAGGGAGCAAACAGGAGGTTTGCGACCGTAGTGGCGAATCGTGTCAGTCTCAAACCCAAAGTTCGTCGAGAAGACGAACTTTTTTTATTTAACTTGAAATTCAAAGAACTCATAACGATTCGAACGTGTCAGTCTCAAACCTTATAACTATTTACAGAATTCCAGTCTTGCAGTTCCTTCATCTTCATTAACATAAAGCAGCCCCCACACTTCGTTATAACCAAAGGAAGGAAGCCCATAATCAGGATATCCTAAATTATCATAAGTCTGGGTATGATTATGTCCGCCCAAAACGCAAATGACATTATTTTTTGCAAAATCAGAAATCATTTTATTGCGTTCTGTTGTTTCGGCCATATTTGAACAGTTGTAATTAAAGCGTACAAACGGATAATGCGTAAAAATGATTTTTTTCCGGGAATCATTTTTAATATCCTTCATAAGAATATTATACTGATTCAACCCCACCGCCCCGGACGCTGTATCAAGACAATACCAGGAAAGATCTTTTGTTTTGAATTTATAAAAGGAAGTATGCGGATAGCAGAATTTTTCCCAGTTATCCCAATGACTTTGATAAATATCATGATTTCCACACGAATTTAGAATAAGGCAAATATCATAATCTTCTATCAGTTTATTACAGAAATCTAAATATTCTTTATATTGATCTTCATACCCAATATTAACCGAATCTCCAAGACTAAGCATAAATTTTGGATACAGTTCAGGATGTTCCGCTTTCAAATTATCTAAATATCTGAATAAAGGTTCTCCAGAAATTTTCTTTCTTTTACTACCAAAATGTGGGTCAGAAATTACTAAAACAGTATATTCACCATGCAAATCTGATATTTTCGAAGCAGCAAAATCAGAATCGTCATTTGTCAGATATTTTAAATTTTCAGTCCGTTTATCTACATCATTTCCGCTATACCAGAAATTCCAGCTGCCATAACAGGATGTAAAAAGAACCAGAGAAATAAGGCTGATTAAAATATACCGAATACAACTTCTGACTGTAATCATCAAAATACAACCTTACAGAAAACTCTGGCTACCGACTGATTTAAGTACACGGCACTAAAAAACATATCCACGAATTTAAGTGAAAAATCAGTCCCAAGAACAAGATTTGAACCGCACTTTACATCAAAACCAAGTTTATAAAACGGACTTAATGCGAGCGGATAATCAAAATAATCCTGCAATTTTAAACTGAACCATAAATCAAACATTTGTTTTATCTTCCAGTTCAAAAGCAAATCAAAATGATATGAAAAATTGTAAATCCTGCTTGCATAGGATTTAACTGCATCAATTGATGCTATTTTATAAATGTACCCTGCCCCAATTTCAAAAGAAAAAACAGGATTACGAATCCAGCGGAATCTAAGACTTTCTATAAAATCATTTTCTGAAAACTCATTAAAATATCGGTAAAAGTGATAATTAAGTCCTACACCGGCCTGAAAGGTATTATAAAATGTGGGCATATAAAAAAAATGGGTTGCAAAATCAAACTGATTTGCCTGATACTGAAAACCAACATCCATTCTGACTTCTTTTGCATCATAAGCAAAAATCATCTGTTCTGCAGGAGAATTAGCGCGTAAATCTTTTTTAACAGGGATGGACTGCGCCCAGGTTATGCTATGTTCCGGATTAACAGTATGAAACCATACTATTTTCTTTTCAGCCGGAATATCCTCATCCTCTTCTATTTCAAGAAAATTCTTTAAATCATCCAATGGCTCAGCAGACAGACTTGTAACAAACAATAAAGAAATTAAAAATTTAATAAAAAAAACGACAAATCGTTTTGTCATATTACCCTTCTCATTTTTTAGAGAAGATAATTTTATCACACCTATCTGCCGCTGTCACGGATTTTTCCTTCAACATAATCAGGATCTAACGTTCGCAGCAAAGTTCCCTGTGGAAGAACATGATTTACATAAATTGCTGTAGGATGTCCGTCGCAGGTCCAGTTGATTTTCAAACCAGTTTCAGAATCAATAATCTGCCATTCATCCGGAGTAAGAGTAAGTGAACAAAAATCCGGGGATACAAACTCTATATTCTCACCGGTACGAATCATGTTCATGCCCTTACATTCGTACATATGCCAGCCTTCTTTTTTTTCAAAAGTTTCGATACGGCGATCCGGATGGATTTCAAAATCTTTTAAACGGGCTTCGCGAGCCTGAGGATGCATTGCTTCAAGTTCCTTCTGACTAGCCTCATAACGCGCGTGACCTTCTGCATACAGTGAATCAAAGGCTGAAGAAGTAAGCTCGCCACCAATCTCCGCCGCAAGCTGATACTTACTGTCGCTCGCCCCGGAGGTTGTTTTATCGGCATCTGCTTTATTATAGTAAAACCCGGTTGTACTTTCGCGGTGTGCTACATTATCGAGTTCTGCAATATAAGGAGCAGCTTCTTCCGCAGTAAGTTTTCCATCAAGCGCATCGAGGGCTTTTCTATAGGCTCTGGTAACCATAGCGACATAATAAACGCTTTTCATGCGGCCTTCGATTTTCAGAGAATCTACACCTGCATCGCGCAAATCAGAAAGATGTTCAATCATGCGAAGATCTTTCGAAGATAGTACTGCAGTAAAATCTTCGCCTTCAAAAACAGGGAATTTTTCACCAGGACGCTGCTCTTCTTCCAGTGTAAGAAGTCCGCTTTGAGCAAGTTCCTTAGCTTCCTGAGCAGTAATTATATGAGCTGTGGCAGAATCGTTAGATCCAGCCCTGTCTTCATCAAGTTTAAAATTCCAACGGCAGGTGTGAGAGCAGAAACCACTCTGTGCACTACGGCCGGTAAGGTATGCACTCATAAGGCAGCGGCCGGCATAAGCAATACACATTGCACCGTGTACAAAGGTTTCGAGTTCCATGTCTGGCACGGCATCTTTTATACGGCGAATCTGCTCAAGGGAAATTTCACGGCCCAGAACAATGCGTGAAAAACCGAGGCTTTTATACATTTTTACAGCCTCACTGTTTACGCAGCTTGCCTGAGTAGAAAGATGCAGTTGAGCGTTTGGGAACTCTTTTTGTAAAAGCGGAACAATTCCGATATCCTGAACAATAAAAGCATCTATAGGATACTGACGGAAATAATCCAGATTTGCTTTAAGAGCGTCAATTTCTTCATCATGAAAAGAAATGTTTAAGGCACAATGAAGACGTCGTCCAGGAAACTGTTCTTTAAGAGCCTGAACCTTTTTATATTCGTCTTCGTAAAAATTATCTGCCTTAACGCGAAGTGAAAATTTCTTTAAGCCGATATAAGCAGCATCAGCTCCATAAGCATATGCATAATATAATTTTTCAACATTACCTGCAGGAGATAAAAGTTCCATAAAATACTAGGCCTCCGACCGTAAACTGTGTTCAAGCCTTGGCTTATTTTCTATCTGAACAACAGAAGAGCCACCGGTTCCATCTGTTACAATTTTACCAATTTTATCAAGGGCGAGATGAGATTCATGCAGGAACTCATCTGCCATCTGGAACATGAACATCATATCCGGCCAGACATCAAGCACACATTCATTACCAGCTTCACGGAGATTACCCGCAAACTCTTTTGCATCATCAAGAAGAATTTCTTTTTCACCCATCTGGATATACACAGGAGGAAAATTCTTAAGAGCTTCATCTCCAGCAAGAAGAGGTGAAACCATTGGGCTTGAAGTATTTGATTCATATGTATAAATCGAACTGCTCTTTCGAAGAACATCTCCGCTCATAACTTCATCACTGATTTTTTTTGTCTGAATCAGTTTGGAACATTCTGAAACATCAAGCCACGGAGAAAAAAGCACAACCCGTTTAATACAGCTGCGGTATCGTTCCCGAAGATTAAAAATAAGAGAACAGGCTATTGGAGCAGCAGAACTGTCTGCGGCAACAATAATTTCCGGAAGCTGTGGCTTAGTTCCCTGCTCTGCGTTCAAAGAACAGGCAATCTGCTCTTCTGTAAAAAGAGCTTTAAAGACATTCTGTATATCTTCGTTTGCAGCCGGAAAGGGAAATGCCGGAGCAAGACGATACTCAGGAACTACAACACGACAAAAACATTTTGTAGCAAGAGACGCACAGAAACTTGCATAAGCTGCGCGAGACCCGCCGACAAAAGAGCCGCCGTGAATATAAAGCATTATGCGGTTAGAAGAATAAATTTCCGGAGCAAGAATATCGCACACAGTGTTTGCATATTTATATTCAGTGCGCTCAACTCCATTTGGAAGAAAAACTGTTTTAAAACCTTCATCGAGTTTTGCGCGGAAAGTATCTACATTTGATTTTGATCCAAAGGTGAGGAGCTTAAGTTTTTTGATTGCACCCTTGCGGTCGTTTTTGATTTCCATATCTGAATATTATAGCAAAAAGGATTGTTTTCTGCTAGAATAGGGCTCATTATAAACCAAAGGAGGTTACCGATGCCTATTAAAATTCAGTCAGATTTGCCAGCATGCGCAACACTTGAAAAAGAGAATATCTTCGTTATGACGGAGAAACGGGCGATGGAACAGGATATCCGTCCGCTGAAAATTGCGATTGTTAACCTCATGCCAAACAAGGAAGTTACCGAAACTCAACTTCTGCGCCTTTTGGGAAACACTCCTCTGCAAATTGAAATCTCTCTTGTTCATATGGAAAATCATACAAGCAAGAATACTGACGAAAGTTATCTTGACCGTTTTTACATTCCTTCAAGCGAGCTTTATAACCAGAAGTTCGACGGCATGCTGATTACAGGGGCTCCGGTTGAACAGATTGAATTTGAAGATGTTGATTACTGGGACGAACTTTGCAAAATCATGGATTACGCAAAACAGAATGTTTACTCCACCCTTTATTTGTGCTGGGGCTGTTTTGCAGGTCTTTATCATCATTACGGAGTTCCAAAGCATCCTCTTGAACGCAAAATGTCCGGTATCTTTATGAATGAACGCTGTGTTGACGGGGATCCTTTATTGCGTGGTTTTGATGATACCTTCCCTATTCCACAAAGCCGCCATACAACTCTTGTAAAAGATGATATTTTAAAACACCCTGAACTTGAGATTCTTGCAGAAAGTGCAGAAGCAGGCGTTACCATTTTGAAATCAAAAGACAATCGCGAAATCTTTATGACCGGCCATCTTGAATATGACACAATGACTTTAGCACAGGAATACTATCGCGATACAGACAAGGGAATGAAGGTTCCGCTGCCTAAGAACTACTTCCCTACAAACAACGTAAACCGCATGCCAACAAGTTACTGGCGCGCTACAGCACATTTGTTCTATTCTAACTGGTTGAATTATTACGTATATCAGGCTACACCGTTTAATTTGTCGTCTATAAAATAATAATCACATGACAAAAAAAATCCATACGATCTACCGATAAGATTATTCTGACAATTGGTCAAGCCAATTGCAGAATAACTTATAATGTATCTCGTATGGATTTTTTCTGTCATGTGCCTAGTTCTTTATAACTTTTTGCTTAGAAAACTACAAAATAGTCTGGGAAAGGAAAAAGCCTATGCAAGATACATTATAAGTTATTTTGCGGGCAGCCTGACTGCCCGTCAAAATAATCTTATCGGTAGATTGCATAGGCTTTTTAATTTCCCAGACAGATTTATAGATTTCTTCTATTCTTCTTCTGACAATGCTTCTGTTGTATGAACAGTAACAGTTGTATTATAGCAGTCGAACATCTTGTCTACTGCTACAGGGCGTGTCTTTGCTGTACAGAAGCTTACAACAGGAACGATAATCAAAGAAGCTAGCATACTGAATACACCTGAATAAAGTGAGTTCTTAAAAATCAATCCGAGAACAGGTCCTGAAACATGAACAAGACCTAGAGAAATACTCAACTGAATAAGCATCATTACAACTCCAAAACAGAAAGAAGTTGCAACGGCAGCCTTACTTGTTTTCTTCCAGTAAAGACCATAAAGGAACGGAGCCAGGAAGGCACCTGAAAGAGCACCCCATGAAACACCCATCAACTGAGCGATGAAGGTTACCTTTGATTTAGCCTGAACAATTGCAATCACAGCAGAAATTATGATAAATACTGCAACAAAGAGACGGAGCACAAAAAGATTATGCTTATCAGATGATTTTTCTTTTTTGAATGAATTGATGAAGTCTAGAGTCAAAGTTGAGCTTGATGTCAAAACCAGAGACGACAAAGTAGACATTGAAGCAGACAAAACGAGAATCAAAACAACAGCAATAAGAACATCACCAAGACCTGAGAGCATTGTAGGTACAACAGCATCAAAACCTTCTGTTTTTACCTGTTCCGGAGTAAGGAAGAGACGACCAAATCCGCCGAGGAAGTAACAGCCGCCTGCAATAATGATTGCAAAGAATGTAGAAATCATTGTACCAATTTTGATTGAGCGTTCATTTTTAATTGCGTAGAACTTGCCAACCATCTGAGGAAGTCCCCAGGTTCCAAGAGAAGTAAGAAGAACTACAATCAGAAGGTAGAATGGCTGAGGTCCAAGGAATGAACTGTAAGCACCTTTCATAACAGGAGATTCAATTTCGGACATCAAAGCCATTGACTGCATAAAGCCACCATTCTTTGAAAGAACTGCAAGAATTACAGCAACAATACCAATGAGCATGATGATTCCCTGAATAAAGTCGTTTACAGCAGTTGCCATATAACCACCTACAATTACATAGATAGCTGTAAGAAGCGCCATAACGATTACACAAACTGAATAATCAACATTAAAAGCCATACGGAACAAGCGTGAAAGTCCGTTGAACAAAGAAGCTGTATATGGAATCAGGAAAAGGAATGTAATAGCAGAAGCAGCAATCTTGAGACCAGTTGATTCAAAGCGCTGACCAAAGAAATCTGGCATAGTCTTTGAATTAAGATGCTGAGTCATAACACGTGTACGGCGCCCAAGGATTGCCCAGGGCATAAGGGAACCAATGAAGGCATTTCCTAAACCAATCCAGGTAGAAGCAACGCCAAAGTTCCAGCCGAACTGACCGGCATAACCAACGAAAATTACGGCAGAAAAATAAGATGTACCGTAAGCAAAGGCGGTGAGCCACGGACCAACAGCCCGGCCTCCCAAAACATAACCGTTTACATTGTTTGAAACTGTGCGGCATTTTATACCTACAAAGATGAAAACGGCGAAGAAGAGAATGAGTAAACCTAATTTTATAATCATAATACTATCAATAATAACAGACAATTTAGTGTGAGTAAAGAAAAATAGTATAATTAAAATAGGCAGTAACACTTAAAAATTTAATTGGTTTCCGCTGCAACGTGTACAAAAAACCGATGACAATTTTTAGGAAAACAATAATACAGTTTCGCTTTGAAACTGTATTATTGTTTTTTATGCAAGTCTGCAAAGATTGTCAAAATGTTTTTTGCACCCGTTTTCGCTTGCACCAATTAGATTTTTATAAATTGTTTCCATCTATAATATTATCCTTGAATATTTTTCTTTACTCCACTATGATAGTATTACTATCACAACGATATTGGAGGACGGGATGTCTATTTTTGAGAATATTAATCGTCTTACTTCTTATGCTCTTTTGAACGGACTCATTACTAAGGATGATGTTGTTTATACACAGAACAGGCTGCTGGAACTTTTTAAGCTGGATGGATTTGAAGGCCCTGTTGCTGCTGAACTTCCTGAAGTAAAAACAGAAGATCTGGAAGATATTTTACGAGAACTTTTAGACTGGGCTGGTACCAATGGTATTTTTGAAGATACCGGAATTGTGAGCCGGGATTTGTTTGATACTAAAATCATGGGTATGCTCGTGCCTCCTCCAAGTGTTGTGAGAACTCAATTTAATAAACTCTACGCTGAAAAAGGTGCTAAGGCCGCGACCGACTGGTACTATAAATTCAGTGGAGACACGGACTATATACGCCGCTACAGAGTTTGCAAAGATCTTAAATGGAAGACATCTACAGAATACGGCGACTTAGACATTACTATCAATCTTTCCAAGCCGGAAAAAGATCCTAAGGCTATTGCCGCTGCTCGTAATGCTAAACAAAGCTCTTACCCGGCCTGCCTTTTATGCCGCGAAAATGAAGGTTATGCCGGACGCATGAATCATGCTGCACGTCAGAATCATAGAATTATTCCGCTTACGCTTGCCGGTGAACAGTGGTATCTTCAGTATTCACCTTATGTTTATTACAATGAGCACTGCATTGTTTTTGATGCAAAGCACGAGCCGATGAAAATTGAACGAAAAACTTTTGAGCGTCTGATTGATTTTATTAAACTATTTCCACACTACACTCTCGGAAGTAATGCAGATATTCCAATCGTTGGTGGTTCAATTCTTACTCACAATCATTTCCAGGGTGGAAACTACGAATTTCCTATGGCACGGGCACAAGTTGAAAAATCCTTCAAACTTGCAAAGTTCCCTAACGTAAAAGCCGGAATTGTAAAATGGCCTATGAGCGTTATCCGTCTGGATTGTGCCAACGCAGAGGAACTGATTGATGCCGCAGACTCCATTTTACAGACATGGCGAAGCTACACAGACGAAGCTGCCTTTATTTTTGCAGAATCAGATGGCGAGATTCACAATACAATTACACCGATTGCACGCCGCCGGGACGACTTATTTGAACTTGATTTAGTTTTACGCAATAACATCACAACAGAAGAACATCCTCTTGGAGTTTACCATCCGCATGCAAATCTTCATCATATCAAAAAGGAAAATATCGGCTTGATTGAAGTTATGGGGCTTGCAGTTTTACCTAGCCGCCTAAAAAAGGAACTCGCTGATTTGGGCGAAGCAATGTGCAATGGTGAAGACCTCAGAAAAAATGAATATCTTGCAAAACACGCTGACTGGGCAGAAGAAGTTCGAGCCCACCATCCGGATTTCAATAAATCAAATGCAGAAGAGATTTTAAAACAAGAAACCGGCATCGTGTTCAGCAAGGTGCTGGAAGATGCCGGTGTTTATAAGCGCGACGCGCCAGGACAAGTCGCATTTGACAAATTTATTTCAATACTATCTTAAAAGTCGGCAAGCACAGCTTGCCTCTGAGCCATTTTTTCGATGAACCTAAAGCACCCCTTTCGGATTGCTTTAGGTTCATCGATTATAGGCTACTTCATTAATTCCTTATACTTCTGAGCAAGTCTCTTAGACTTAACTGCAGCCAAACCGCAGTAGTTAGACGGATGCTCGAAGAACTGAGCAGGATTTTCTACACCGAGTTTTTCCAGCTGGGCTGTGATATCTGCATATTCTTTTTCGTGAGTCTTGAGAACTTCAAAGAAAGTCTTTCCACTCTGTTCTGCTTCAAGAGTAATCTTACGGATAATTTCGTGACCGTCGTTGTAGCCAGCTTCACCGAGCAAGATATATGCTGGTTCTGCGAGAACACCGCCGCGAACCTTTCCGCCGGCATTTTCGAGGTTACGAGCCATGCCTTCCTTATCAGCCTGGAGCCCTTTAACAACGCTGTTCATGCGGGCAACTGCCATTGTAAAGCCTGAAACATAATCAGCAATAAAGCGCTGGCTTGCAGAGTTTGTAAGGTCACGCTGGTGTTCAGAAATCTGATCCATATAGAAAGTGATTACGCGAGGACACATAGCCTTCCACAAAGACTTAACGTGCTCGCTGTTCCATGGGTTACGTTTCTGTGGCATTGTTGAAGAACCAACCTGAGTTGCAGCAAAGTACTCAAATACTTCACCAATTTCCGAACGCTGGAGGTTACGGAGGTCATCAGCAAGGTTTGCAATAATTCCGAAAGCTACATTCATCTCAAGCAAAAGGCGGAGAACGTATTCAGGTTCAACAAGCTGATTTGAATATTCAGATGGTGTGAGGCCGAGGAACTCTGTATATGTGCGCTCGAGTTCTTCAGGATCTTTTACAATCATGCTTGGTCCGTTGTAAGAACCAACAGGGCCGGCAAGTTTACCAACCAGCTGATTGCTCAATTCTTCAATGCGCAAGATAGACTTTCCAAGGCGGCTTACAAACTCAGCAATGCTCCAGCCGAAAGTGATAGGAACAGCGTGCTGTCCGTGTGTACGGCCAACCTGTGGAGTAGCGCATTCACGCTCTGCGATATCACAAAGATAATTTTCTAGTTTTTTA
>CAMNIU010000234.1 GCA_946540605.1 uncultured Treponema sp. | reverse complement strand
GGTCAATAATGTAATTGATACAACTGGGTGCGGTGACAGTTATCATGCTGGCTTTCTTTGTTCATATTTGAGAGATTGTGATATTATAAAAGCAATGAATGAAGGTTCAAGAGTCGCTTCTAAAACATTAAGTCATATTGGCGGCTTTTAACGGGTATATGTCAATCTTGCAACATCAACTTCGAGTTTGTCGGGCTGAAGTTGGCGTGTTATATCGGAAGATAATCGCACTAAGACTCTCTGGTACTGTTCAAATGAACAGCACCAGAGAGATTTTTATTACTCGGGTAGCCTACCTTCATACATGATCTGAAGCTCACCGTAGATTCTTCCCCAGTTTCGTAATGGCATAGTCCATTTTTTAGTCGCCTCAAAGGTAGATAAGTACAGCGCCTTTAGAAGTGCCTGGTCACTTGGAAATACGCTTCTCTGGCGATTTAATTTGCGGTAAGTGGCATTAAGGCTCTCGATTGCGTTGGTGGTATAGATGACGGTTCTGACCTCGGCAGAGAACTTGCAAATAGGACAGATTGCATCCCAATTGTCGTACCATCGGTTCATGGCTCGAGGATATTTTTCTTCCCACGCTGATTTCACACGATCCAGAGCTTTCCTGCCATCTTCTTCAGAGGGAGCGTTGTAAATCGTCTTAAGATCCTTGGCAAAGGCTTTTCTGTCCTTGTCAGGCACATATTTGAGAGTGTTCCGTACCTGATGGACAAGGCATCTCTGATACTCTGTATTCGGAAAAGCAGTCGAAATGGCTTCCTTGATTCCGGAAAGACCATCGGCACATACGATGAGGATATCCTTTACGCCACGATTTTTCAGCTCATTAAGGACGGAGAGCCAATACTTTGCACTTTCATTTTCGCCGACCTGAATTGAAAGCACTTCCTTATGACCGCTACATGTGATGCCCAAGATGATATATGTCCTCCAGAGGCCTGTGCTGCCATTCTTCGATTTGAGGCAATATCTTATCCCTCACATCGGAGATAAAGCCTTCTGAGGCCTCAAAACCATAGATATCTTCAAGGGTATCGGAAATCTGGCGGGTGGTCATTCCCTTGGCATACATGGAAATGATCTTCTGGTCAATGTTTGAAATATCCTTCTGTCTCTTTTTTACAACCTGAGGTTCAAAGGTTGATTTTCGATCCTGCGGCACCTGGATATCAAGACTGCCGAAACTGGAGTTGACACGCTTTGTCTTGTATCCATTACGGTAATCGTCGCTGTCATAGCGTTCAGACTTCTGATATCCAAGATGATCATCCATTTCAGCTTCCATCATTTCTTTGATGGTACCGCCTAAGAGATCCTTGAGAGCATCCTGTATGTCTTCTGCGGTTTCGATGTCATACTCCTGGAGGAGCTGTTGGATAATCTGACGCTTACCGTCTGTCATCTGAACTTTGTGTACGGGTTTCTTTTCTTTTGCCATAATAAAAGGCCTCCTTAAGATTTATTTTACCTTAGGAGACCTCGTTCGAATAATGTTATTCCGTTTTTACAGAGATTTTTTCACACACTCTTTCTTTTTATCGCAGCTTAATCATCTTCTGATAATTTTCTACAACTTCTCCCGGGGGCATTTTCATGTCGGAATTAATCCACCATTTGATTGTTTCGCAAAAGCTCCCGGTAAACAATTGCAGTTTGAGTTGCAAGTGCCATCAAGGTCAAATACAAAAAGTTTAAGTTTTAGATCTATCAATTTTTCTTTAAATCTACTCTGTATAAATCTCTATAATTATTCTGTTCTTTTCCGGGCAATCTACATTTTTTATGCGCCCTGTCAGTTTTTTAGAAAAAAGAGGAGCCAGCTCATCATTATCACAAAGAATAACAGGATTAGTTTCTATAGATCCATCTTCATTAACAAAACCGTTGTTTTCGATGAAGAGAGAAGTTTCCTGCCCCTTATTATCTTTTCCTTTGATAATATATCTGGCGCTTAATGTACCTGGCTTACCCTTTTCGAACTTCTGGGTATCAACGCCACCATCAAGAATTTTTCCTGTAAAAAACGGAGCCTGACAATCACCATCAAAAGTAATAAAATTAACTGTAGTAGTATCCGTCTTAACTTGATTAAAGCCGGTAATTCTTACATTAATATCAAATAGTTTTTTCATTTTTACTTTCCCTGAATAAAACTATCATATTTGTTCTTTTAAGAACTTTCTAGCCTGCCTGACGAAGCCCTGGTTGAAATTGATGTAGAGTCAATTGTAAAATAGTAATTATGTTTGATTCTTCCCTGATTACTTATGCCGTATCTCTTCACTTTTCGCAAAAGGTCAATAAAATTGTTATCTCAACCTTACAAGCCATCGCGGATGAAACCGGAAACCGCTTTATGATTGAAAATAAAATTCCGCCGCATATTACAATCGGGGCTTTTCATGCAGCCAGAGAAGAAGAAGCAAAACTGTTGCAGCTTGTAGAAGACTTTGCGCAAAGGCAGAAGGCCGGCACGGTGCAATTCAGCGAGGTTGGCGACTTCAACGGCAAAGTACTTTTTTTGCAGCCAGAAAAGAATAACTTTCTTTCCGAAATTAACAAGAAACTTCATACCCTTCTGCTTCCGGAATTTGAAAAAGCAGAAAACGGTTATTATCTACCAGATATCTGGTTTCCTCACACAACCCTTGCAACAAGATTGAATCAGAGTCAGTTTTCCGCGGCAGAAGAAATCGCAAAAAGAATCTCGCTGCCACTAGAAGCTGACATTGAAGAGCTTGCAGTTTACCAGTGTTCACCATTTTTGGAATTGAAGAAATTCAGATTGAGCAGATAATTAGCGCAATGCCTTATTTACAGCATTCTTTATTATTCCGCTGGAAACAGTTGCGCCACTGACTGCATCAACATCCCAGGTATTCTGTTCTACCATCTTATCCACAATTACGTCTGCCGGGTGACCAAGCCCGCATTCATGACGCAACAACTCGACCCGCTTCAGCTTATGATTTTCAACCAGAACCTTTACATCAACTTTTACAGGGCCAAGTTCGCTGTGGCCTTCGTAGTTTCCGTCGTCAACAGACTCCATATCAATTTCTGCATTTTCAATTTTTGCAAGACTCTTTTTCATGGAAGCTGTTAAGGAAAGACATCCTATTGTTCCAAGTAAGACTATTCCGAGAATAACGCAAAATATCTTTTTCATTACTTCAACTCCGCAAGAATTGGCTCGATGTATTTTTTGTCTGAAATATCGTAGGAATGAGAAATCATCTGGGCCATGTCTTTATCTTTCTCTGTAGCATCTTTTTTTGAGGTAAGGGATTTTGCCAGCATTTTCATTGCAAATCGGGAAAGAAAATTCATTTTGTCATAATTCAGGCCGCCCGGGCAATAAAAACTTTTAACACCTTTCCATTCTTCACCCGAAAAATTTCTTTCCATTGCAAAAGGTATATCAGGACTTTCTGCAGGGCTTCCCCCAACTCCATAAACTATGATTTTTTTGCCTGCAGCAGAGAGAGACGGAAGCTGATTTTTGAACCAGGCAAGATTTTTGATTCCACCAGCCATAAACCAGCCGCCGAAAATAATTGCATCATAATCAGAAAGTTTGATTTTTTTAGCCTGCTTAAAATCTACGCATTCTGCCCCACTCGCCTCGCTAATCCATTCTGCGTATCTTTTTGTAAAGCCTGTCTGACTTGTGTAAATTACGATTGTTTTCATTTTGATTCCTCCTAATCTGAATGACCTTCAGCACCGGCAGCACCTCTGGCCACTCCGCTTGTCGCCCCTGTTAAATTTTTTTCCATTCTGGAAATTATTTGAAATACATTTTTGATTTCATCTTCAGAAATGCCTTCATATAAAAGCTTCAAAAAATCCATCTCTTTATTCTGATATTTTTTTGCAAGCTTTTTTTGCTTTGAAGTAAAATAAATCCGCTGCTTGCGTTTATCATTATCATCCTGCTTCAGAACAAGGATTTCTTTTTTTACAAGAGCGTTGAGAATCTCTTTTACGTTCTGTCTGGAACAGCCCATTGTTTCGGCGAGCTCATTTGCGGTAGGAGCCTCTTTTGAATATAGATTCATACAAGCCAGAAGAAACCACTGCTTGCAAGTAATCTCTTCATAAAAAGAATCTCCCGCTGCCTGCAGTCTGTTCATAAAAGCAAAGAGAAGCCCGAACAATCCAAACTGAGGCGGCATCATACCAAGAATCTGATCATTTGTTATCTGCATATATGCAATATATTGCATATTATTGTAAATGTCAAATTTTTATTTCTGGAAACGAAAGGCTTCTTCCAGTCTTGGTGTTTCTATACCAAGCTCGTGTGCATCATTTATAATCTGCATAACAGAGTAGCCAACCTTATAGTGATTAAAAGCCAGCGCTTTATAGGCCGGTCCAGATTCTTTGTATACAAGATTTTTCATAAGACAGCCAACAAAGCCTGCTGGTAAAATGTTCAGGGCTTTAATCAGCGCATCAGGATGAAAACCTTTTGCCTTTACGTAAGGCGTCATTTCACGAATATTTAACACCATCTGGCCCAAAAGTTTTTTTGACGATGCCACAGCTTTAAATGAACCTGATTTTAAAACTTCTGCCTCCATTGCTGCATTTGCAACATAATGATTCAAAAGCCATTCCTCTATGTTTTTCTGAACTTTGACTTTAAATCCTGCATCAGAAAATATTTTTTTAACAAATGATTCACGCTCAGAAAGTTTTGCGCCCGCCTGCCCCAGTTGAAAAAAATTATACATAATTCCACCCAAAGCATTACCTTCATAACCACCACCTGCTCCAGGAAAACCAAAAACAATCTGATCCGCAGGAAAATCTTTTACCGCAGCCTTTACCTCAAGACCATAATTACAGAAAAAAAGTACTGTAGCATTTTTTGCAAATCTTTTTACCTGCAAAAGTGCACCTTCTACCTGTTCTGGATTCACACTTAAAAGAATCAAATCGTAAGTTTTATCTTCTTCAATTTCTTCTTTCAGGTTTATCTGCCAGTTTTCTTTTATCTGCTTTTTTGAACGGGTATCATAAATATCAAGTGAGACCGTGTTACCGTAATCTTTAATCCGTCCCTTACGCACAAAAAAATCTACCTTGTGACCTGCATTTTCTAAAGCCCATCCATACTGAGTTCCAATTGCTCCTCTTCCAAAAACTAAAATATTCATCCTGACCTCCTCGTCATTTGCAATGTGATTAAACTAATGTTGATTTTTCAACACTTGTTGAATAAAATATAAATATGATTACTTGAATCTACAATCATCAAATAACAGCAGCTGTTGAAAATTCAACATTTACTGTTTTTTGTTGAAAATCCAGATTTCAGTAATTCTAAAAATCTCCAGCCTTACGGAGGCCAGAAAAATGGACAGACGAATCAAGAAAACTCAGGAAGCAATTTATTCAGTTTTCATAGACTTATTAAAAGAAAAAGGTTTCAACAAGCTTTCTATCAGTGATATTTCAGAAAGGGCAGACATTAACCGCGGCACCTTCTATTTTCATTTTTCAGATAAATATGATTTATATGAAAAGTGTATGAATTTTTATGTTGGCAAACTCTTAATCAGCTGCAGTAATGATACAGAAATTAAACTTAATCCAAATGCTTTTTTGCAGATTTTCAAATATCTGAAAGATAATTATGACATTTACCGCACTCTGCTTTATGCCGATGGACTTAGTATTTTTCACAAGAAATTTCATAATGCAATTGAAGGACAACTGAAAAAAGCAATCAACAAGATGCCAGAGGAAATCATCCTGTCACAGGAAATTGCATCGGAGTTTATAATCAATGGCTTTACAGGGGTCGTTGAATGGTGGATTAATAATTCTATGCCTTACAGTCCTGAAGTTATGACAGAGAAACTGAACGGGATTTTTTCTCCCTATACAAAATATTTAGTGTAATTTTAGTTGTAATTTTTCAGATAGTTTTCTATCCTCTCAGTTTAATCCTGACATAATATCCGCTCTGATCTTTATGATGAATGACACCACCATTTTTTAACATAACTTTAAGGCTGGCTGGGTTGTCAATGTTGCAGTGAAGATAGAGTTCATTTTCTGGAACAATTTTACGCGCTTCTTCTATTAAAAGCTTAAGCCCCTGAGTACAGTAGCCAAGTCCTCGATATTCTTTTTTAATGAATTGCCCAACGTGGCCGCTTCCATTTTCAAGTGCAGCATTCAGATGATGACGCAGCCGGAACTCCCCGACAATTTTGTGAGTTGCACGGTCATCAGCATTTCCTTCATCACTCCAGAGAAAATAAAAAGTTTCCGGAACAAATTCCTCCGGCAGATTTTTACCAAGCGAAAAATCAATCATACGAGGCAAAACTGTAGATTTAAAATCTTCTAACGAAACATCATGGTAATCATTTAAAAATCCGTTTTCGTCAGCCGGCTCTGCAGCAACAAAAGCGTGTTGTTTTTCGAGGTCATCAAAGTTTGCGGGCTTCAGGTAGAGCATGTTTTAATTCTCCTATTAATTGTTTTCGCGACTCAATCCCCAGCTTTTCGAAGATTGTTGACATATGGCGTTTTACTGTTTCTACAGAAATGTAAAGCTCTTCTGCAATCTGGGCATTAGTGTAGCCTTTTGCTGCCAGGCGGGCAACTTCTTTTTCGCGGCGGGAAAGAATTGAAAATGGGGCGGCTTGTTTTTCCGGAATCACTACATTTTTATCTTCTCTTAAAATCCAAATAATTCCAGAAATTATTACTTTTATTCCTGTTCCAATAAGCAAGGGTCTGCAGCTTACAAAAATCATCAAAATAAATTTTATTATAGAAGTTTCTTCAACTAAAACTTTACTGACAATAAGCTGTTCATATTTTGAGATTGTTATAAGCAATTGAATAATCGAAACAAAAGCTCCCGAAAAAATTCCGGATTTTGAAACAAATACAAGTAATTGAGAAATTTCTTTTGTTCTTGTTTTCAATTCAGCAATCACTGTCAAACAAACAGTGATTGCAAAAACTAATGTAAACTCAATAATCATAGTAAATCTATTATTCAGAAATATGATCTAACCTCGCTTCTACAGACAGCAAAATCAGATTTATAATTACAGCATAAAAACAAGGAATAGTTGCGACCATCATATTTGGTCCAAGCGCCGCTTTATTATCAAGATATGTCAACACAGCATAATATCCAAGCATTACAACTATCAGACTTGAAAATAAAACTATATAGCGCGCAGTAGAAACTGCATTGGCAAATCTAGATTTTTCAGAAACATTTTTTCTTTCCCCCTTTATGACGGATTTAATTCCTGAGAAAAAATCTTTCCATAAACCATTGCATAACAGAAGCAGCAGAGCCGGGACAATTACGAAAATTAATGAAGGCAAATCCAGCCAGGTTGCGATATTTCCAAAATAGATTTCACTTTCATTTTTAGTGTAGTTCATAATTACAAATACAGCTAAACCAAAAAGAACTGCGGAAACTATCACGATTTTCAGCAGATTTAAGATAACTTCTTTTGCTGTTTTTTTGCAGGTTTCATTATTTGATTCTGCTTCTGCCATGAATTCAATAATCTGTTTTTTGACTTTTGCTTTCATTGAAAAAAGTATAATTTCAATAGTGCAAATGAATCTTAATGATAAAATCATAAGAGAAAGCTGGAAGCCTAAAGTCTGAGTGTTCATCCAGTTTACATAATAATAAACTGTTCCAATACAAACAAAAAAGATAGCTTCATAAGCTGCAACTTTAGAAGCATATACAATTGATTTTTCAATATCCTTCAATGTTTCCAATTCAAGTTTATTAAAACTTTTTTTTGAGATGAAGATTTTTATAAATGGCTTTCCGTATCCGAAAATAAAAATAAACACTCCAAGAATAACAAGCAGAATGGCAAACAATATTAAATCCGATAAGTAAAACAATGTATCAAATACAACGCCTCCACATACCAGGGTTTCAAAGATAGAACTGATAAGCAAAACCAGACATGTTAATAAAAACTCAATAATCATACAATCCTCCTAAGAAAGTTTGAAGGCAGCCGGCTTGCCTTAGTACATCTTAATTATCTACTGTAAACTTATAAAAACAAGGTGTCAAAAGTTGTAATTTTAGTTGTAATTTTTCCAGATTGTTTTGATGATTTGCTCTTCTTTCCCCTGATAGTTTCCAGGGCCTTGATAGATTTTGGTAAACCCGCATTTTTCAAGGACTCGCACAGAGGCGGTATTTTCTGCAAGGCAGATTCCGTAGACTTCTTTAATATTGAGTTTTTTTGATATTGCAGGAAGAAAGACTTTTACTGCTTCTGTGGCGAAGCCTTTGCCGGTAAAGTTTTTTGCAATGTGATAACCGATTTCCCAATTCCCTTCTTCTTCGAGTTCAAGTTTGCATAGCTGAACATAGCCGATATTTTTGCCGCTGTCATTTGTGATTACAGGATAGACAAAAGGGCCGTCTGCGCTCTCGTATCGTGACATCAAAAACTCAATTACCTCGCGGGCTTCTTCAACAGAATCATAAACTTCATCTGGCACAAAACGTCTAATGTCATCGTCCTGCGAGTTTTCGTAGACGCTTTGGGCCATATCAAGTGAGAAAGTTGTAATTGTAAGATGCGAGGTTTTTATATTCATAAGCTTTTACTCAATTGGTATGCGGATGATATGTTTCTGATTCTTGAAATCTCCAATAATCTGGCCACCGTTTTTCAGCATGATTTTTACGGTAGGCTCGTTGCTTTTCATCGGTACCAGCTATAATTTCCATCGTGATCATTTTCAACATATTCTTTGAAATTGCACTGGAGGATAAACATCTGCATTTCTTTTACGACAAAACTTTCCCCAAGCAGTTCCTCATAAACGCCCTGATGAAACTTTCGTATTTTGTTGAAATATGGTTCGTAATTGCCAATCATTTTTGTCCTCTAAAAATACTATGAAGGAGAAAATTGGTGATGTCAATGGATAAATTTGTCGCTTTCAAAGCGACCACTTTTGAATAATCGTGTTGTATTCTTATTTCAAATAAAGGAGGAACTTCTATGAAGAAAAAAGAAAAAAATACAGAACAAAAAAGAGAAGAATTATTTGAAAAGTTTAAATCTGTTGAACTTTCACCATTGCCATACTTTACAAATGAGTTACTTTATTTTCCTGAGGAAATGGCAAAAGAAATGAGACAAATAGCTGACAGACATAATTGCACAGTCAGTTATGTAATCAGTCATTTTCTTACGGATTTTTTATCTGAAACAAAAGAGATTACTGAAATTTCAGCAGAATCATTGATTGAATTTTCAAAGAACAAACCATATCTGCTTATCAAAAAAGATGGTAAACCATTTGCCAGAGTTTCGTTCTTTGGGGAAGATGAAAGATGGTTGAAAGATTATGAATTCAAAGAGAATGAATCTAAATAACCTTTTCGCCATAATGATCAAGAATTTGATTTACGGTGATGACGTCAAAAATATGATGCCCAAAGCAATATCGTAAAATCAAGTCTGACCGCAAGCTTTTTGAAAGTGAATAACCAGCTGATTTTAGCAGGTCTTCTGTTTCATCTGTATCCAAGTTCATTGCAAGGCAAAGCCTGAGCAATGTATTTTTGTTCGGATGATAATCTGGCTGAGTTCGAATCTTGGAAAAAAGTTTGCGGTCTATATCGGCTTTTTTGTAAACTTCAACTTCATCCAGCTGCTTGGAAAGAATTATTTTGCGGATATTATCCTGCAGAATATCGTCCGACTGCTGTATGAATTCATTTATGGAACCATAGTTTGGATTTGGACTTTTAATTTCCTGTATGGTTTCATGAGATTCGTAGCGGAATTCAGTTTTGATGTAGGAATCAATTTCTTCAAAGTTGATTTGGGACATATTCTGCATATTCAAATTATGTAGGAAATCTGTAATTTATTAAAGAGTTAGGACTGTTTATGAAAGAACAAAATGAATTACTTTTAAATGAAACTCAATTAAAAGACAAGATTTATGTTATCCGCGGAGTTCAGGTTATGCTGGATTCGGATTTGGCGGAAATATATGGATATACAACAAAAGCATTTAATCAACAAGTAAAGAACAATATTGAGAAATTTGATGAAGAAGATTTAATGTTTCAATTAACTAAAGAAGAAGTTAAGGAGCTTTCAAGGTCGAAATTTTCGACCTTGAACAATGATTTTTTGAGGTCAAAATTTTTGACCTCAAAAATAGAAACAAGGGGTGGACGCCAATATTCTCCTTATGCCTTCACCGAACAAGGTGTATACATGCTTATGACCGTCTTAAAAGGAGAACTCGCAACAAAACAAAGCAAAGCGCTAGTCCGCCTGTTTAAGAAAATGAAAGACTATGTTATAGAAAATCAGGAAATCCTGAATCACCGGGACTTCCTGCGTCTTTCATTACAAACAGCCGAAAATGCACAAAATATTATTGAGTTCCGTCAAAAACTCACAGAAATTGATGACAAGGTTGAAAGTGTCGTAAGCAATCTTGGTGATATGGTTCGAAAATCTGAACTTTCTCCAATTATGTTAAATCTTGGAAAACCAGAAATTCCACCTGGATGGCTAATCTTGAACGGACAGCCGGTAGAAAACGATTTGGCTTATCAACAGATTTATACTCTGGCAAACAAAACCATCACTATTATTGATAATTACATTTCGCTAAAAACACTTGTGCTATTCAAACATGCTAAACAAAACATTTCTGTCACAATATTCACTGATAATATAAATAATGGACTACACAAAGTTGAGTTCGATGATTTTTGCAAGGAATATTCTGGATTGAAAATTGACATAAAAAAAGCAAACAATATCTTTCACGACCGCTACATAATTCTTGATTACAACATGCCTGATGAAAAATTATATCATTGCGGTTCATCTTCAAAAGACGGAGGCAGAAAAATTACGACAATTACAAAGATTGATGATACATCGCTATATAAACCTCTCTTGGCACAAATACAAAATAATCAGACGCTACAACTCAGGTAATAGATTTTTCCAGGCAAATAATTGAATTTGTTATATGAAATTCCTTATCCATTTAACTCGCCACGACATACCCTTTTCAACAATAGAACTTTTTATGGCTGTCTCATATCCGTGGCAGGTGCCTTTTATATCATGAAGTTCAATTTCGACTTTCTGGGACATTAACATTTCTGCAAACTCAATTCCTTCGTCGTGAAGGCAATCGTATTCTGCAACTTCAATATAGGTTGGCGGGAAAAATCGCAAATCTTCAATTTCTGAAATTGATGCATATTTTGTCTGGCTGTTCTCCACTCCTTTCAAATACATATCCCAGAAAAGTTTATTGCAATTCGAATCCCAGATTGGAGTGTCGGTAAAGTGTTTCATTGAAGTTGTACACATTCTTTTATCAAGAACCGGATATATTAGCATTGCACCTTTTGGAAGGGGCTGGCCTCTGTCGTGCAACATTGCAGTTACCGCAGCGGCAATATTTCCTCCGGCACTGTCTCCGGTAACTATGATTTTTTCTTTGTTGATTTTCAGTGATTCTGCATTTTCCAAAAACCACATATAAGTGCTGTAACAGTCTTCAATCGCAATAGGATAGCGGTATTTTGGAAGAAGTCTATAATCTGGCATGACAACCTTACATTTCAATTTACGGGCATACCATTTTGCAATCTGATAATGAGCAGCAGATGCCCTCATCAAAAATCCGCCGCCATGGAAAAACATAATGCAGGGAAGCTCACCTTCATATTGACGCGGTTCGATTACCAAGGTTGAAAGCTTTGCTCCATCATAACCTGGAGTAGAGTATTTTTTCACCATTACATAATCATCCGATTTACATTTTATAAAACCATAAGCAAAGTTCACCATCGGATATAAACGACCAACCATCGAGCCACTATAAATTGAGATGCTTTTTAATTCTTTAGATATTGGATATTTCATAATCTATTTTTAATATTTTAGCACAAACCTCCTTTTTCTGGAAACTCATGTCCTCACTCCGGCAACTTATGTGAATTATTATTCCTTTTGAGCTGAGTCTGTTTTATATTGGAGTCATCAAACAAACG
>CAMNIU010000233.1 GCA_946540605.1 uncultured Treponema sp. | reverse complement strand
ACCGGAGAAGAGACTTGAACTCTTACACGATTGCTCGCAACAGATTTTGAGTCTGTCGTGTCTACCATTCCACCACTCCGGCGTGATTTGCTAACTATATCAAAAACTAGAGGTTAAATCAAGTGAATTTATGCTATAATAATTATGTGAAAATTGTTTCTACTGCCTTCGAAGGCGCAGCCCCGGAACTCGTTCTTAAGACCGTATTCGGTTATGACGAATTCCGCCCACTCCAGAAAGATATAATTACAAATGTACTCAAAGGCCACGATACCCTCGCCATAATGCCAACCGGTGGCGGCAAATCGCTTTGCTATCAGCTTCCAGCCTTAATTCTCAAAGGCATTACAGTAGTTGTTTCCCCACTGATTTCATTGATGCAGGATCAGGTTACTTCTCTTGAAACCACAGGCATCCATTCTGCTTTTTTGAACAGCTCCCTTTCCTGGGAAGAATATTGCGCCACTGTTAATGATATAAAATCCGGAAATGTAAAAATCATTTATGTTTCACCGGAAGGCCTTGCAACAGCAAAAATACGAGAGCTGCTTTCTTCTCCTGAACTCAAAATCAGCTGCATTACAATTGATGAAGCACACTGTGTTTCACAATGGGGACACGACTTTCGTCCTGATTATCTTGAAATCCGTTCCGTTCGTCATCTTTTTCCAAAAGCTGTTATGCTCGCCCTCACAGCAACTGCAACCGAACATGTTCGTCAGGATATCTGCCAGAATCTTGGAATGAAAGCTCCAAAAGTTTTTATTTCCAGCTTTAACCGTGCAAACATTTATCTTGAAGTTCAGCCAAAACGCGGAGCAATGGAAACCGTAATCAACTACATAAGAAAGCATGCAGGCGACAGTGGAATCATTTACTGCAATTCGCGTAAATCAGTAGAAGAAATTGCCGAAACTCTGGATAAAAAAGGATATTCTGCCCTGCCCTACCACGCAGGACTTTCTGATGAAGTTCGTACAAAGAATCAAAATCTTTTTATCAAAGATGAAGTTCAAATTATTGTAGCAACCATCGCCTTTGGAATGGGAATCAACAAACCGAATGTGAGATACGTCATCAATTATGATCTTCCAAAATCAATTGAAGAATACTATCAGGAAATAGGGCGAGCCGGTCGTGACGGTCTTCCTGCGAGTGCCCTGCTTTTATACAGCCCGGGCGACATTCACAAAAACAAGTTTTTTATAGAAGATTCTGCCGACCCGGAAAAAGCTGAACTTCTTTTAAAGGGAATGATTAATTTTGCTACAAGCCGCACCTGCCGAAGAAAAACACTGCTCGCCTACTTTGGTGAGTTGTACGATAACAATGCTGAATGTTGCTGCGATATCTGTTCGGCTCCTGCCCCGGAACTCAAGGACGTTACAATTCCCGCCCAGAAATTCCTCTGCTGCATAATCCGCACAAATCAGCGGTTTGGAGCAAGTTATGTTACAGACGTACTTCTTGGCTCAAAAGCACAGCGCATAATTGATAACGGCCACAATAAAATCACAACCTGGGGAATCGGTACTGAGTATTCCAAACAGGAATGGCTTGAACTTTGCGATCTTTTAATTGATGAACATTACATCAGAAAAACCGGTGATTATAATGTCCTGGAATTAACAGATGCCGGAAAAAAGTTCGTTGCTTCGCGTGCAGCACTTAAATTACCAATGCGCACTACAATGAGAGCTTACTCGAAATCTACAACTGGAACTTACAACACAAATGTCCGTGGTGAAAAAATTGTTGCAGAAAAACCGGCAGCCAATGATGAACTGGCCGAAAAAATCATTAATAACCTTAAAGCATGGCGTAAACGCAAGGCCGACGACCTGAACATTGCACCTTATATGATTTTTGGAGATAAGACTCTGCTCGATTTAGCTGCAAAAAAGCCAAAAACCCGTAATGACCTTTTAAACATCTACGGAATTGGTCGTGTAAAGGCAGAAGAATTTGGTCGTTCCATACTGCAGATTATCGAAGAATGTTAATGGGGCCAAAATTAATATTATCTACCCTGATTATATGATCTTCTGAGCTCTTCATGGCACGCTTAAGACATTTATGCAGCTCCCAGATATTACCCGGCCAGCTGTAGTTCTCCAGAAGTCCTAAAGCATCTTCCGTAATCATATAATCATCTTTGATAATGAAGTTGTCGACAATATCCCAAATATCTTCTTTTCGTTCCCGCAATGGCGGAAGTTTTATAATGTTATCATTGATTCGAAAAAAGAACTCAGGCCTAAAGCGTCCTTCTCTTATCATACATTCTAAATCTTCATTTGTTGCAAAAATCAACCTCACATCTACATGCTGTTCCGTTTGACTTCCTACCTTTGTAAAATTTCCTGTATCTACAACCGTAAACAGTACGGCTTGTACTCCTAGCGTAGAAAGCCCAAGCTCATCGAAAAACACAGTACTTCCATTTGCTGTTTCAAGAAGTCCTATTCTTTCACTATCTGCATTGGTAAAGGAACCTTTTACATGACCAAAAAATGTACTCTCTGCTAAAGATTCCACAACCGTTGCAAGCCTGCAGGTAACCATCTTTTTTTCTTTTCTATCTGAAAGATTGTGTATTAATTCTGCAGCCGTATCTTTTCCTGTGCCAGTTTCCCCAATTAAAAGTACCGGCTCTTTTGACATTCCTGCACTAATAATATCTCTACGCACACTTTTCATAAGAGTCGAATTTCCGCGGAAATATCCCGAAATAGAATCGGGAATATGCTCAACTTCTGATAAGGAAGAAGTTTTCAGCTTAAGTTGAAACTGCAGATGAGTCTGAAGGTCAAGCAGGCTGCGCCTGAACCTTTCTATGGAAATTGGATAAAAAAGAATGTGCTTAAATGTTTTATCCACATAGGAGCGTAAATCAAAAGGAGAATCAAAGGGCAAAAGACAGATAAATTTATCTGAATACAACTCAATAGTACGATAAACCGTAGCCGCCTTTCCAACTATCAAAGTAACATCAAGAATAACTATTTCAACGGATACAGGAGGTACCTTTGTGCAGTCAGTTATAACGGTTAGAGGAATTGTTGTACCACAGACTGCCTTAAAAAAATTGATTATATCTTTTCGATTCGACAGCAGCAGTAATTTACTAAAAATCTGAACAGGCAAAAAACAACCCGGCACAGGAACTTTCAGGAATTTTTGATTAAACTCTGCTTTAGCCCGATATACTTTATTCAGATTTACTTTATTTTATTCTACTTTTTAAACAGCCTGTACCATACAAGTACAATTATATACCACATATATGGCAAAAGCAAAAAGATTTTAAACGGATTATGAAGCACCTCTACAAAAATTTCATGGCCTTTATTAAAAGTAGATTCTTTTACGCGACGAACCCGCTCTGAAAAAACTCCAAAGGCGTCTTTGTAATAAAGAAAAATACTTGTCGAAAAACGATTACGGCGTTTATAAGCCCAGCAGTTTTTATCTTTAATTCCGTCACTGAGCAAAACAAGAGAAGGCTGAGCCTTATAAATTGCCTCGACAATATCATCTTCAATTGATTTTGGATAATATCCACCGTAGCGGCCTATTACACGAAGATTTCTGAAGGTATCACGGATATTCTTTTCAGCCTTATTCAAGGTTTTCTTTGATGAGCCAAAAAGATAAAGGGTCTTATAGTGCGAATCAAGAATTGAAAGAATCTGAATTACTGCAGTAAAAGGATTATAACGAACAGGCACATCTTTTTTGAGGAATTTTGCTCCCTTGAGAATGCTTTTTGAAACTGGAATTATAAGGTCCGCATTCTTAATGCATTCTGAAAAGGTTCCCTTATGGCGTGCCTTTAAAAGATTCCAGATTGAAAGAAAAACAATCTGTTTTGTGCCGGGCTTTGCAAGCAGTTCAAGAATTTCGCTTTCGAGATTTTCCGGCTGAATTACATCTACAGGAACGCCTATTAAAGATATGCGTTTAATTGACATTTTAAATTACCCCACCTACGTGACATTGTCGGACTTACTCCGGCAATCTAATTATTTATCTCTGATTGAACGGCGGCAATTCCATACAAAGCAGCCGTTTCGCACCTTAATATATTTACGGCAAAATGAACTGGTACAAACAGTCCTTTTTCTTCAAGAAGTTTTACTTCTTCCGGGCTGATTCCACCTTCACTGCCAACTGCAATTGCAGCTTTTTTGATTTTTTCAATTCCACCAGCTTTCTGCACAGTAGCCCTGAGATTTCCAGAACAATCATCTCGCTCTGATAAAACAAAAGCTACAGGGTGGTTGAGCTTGTCGAAATCACCTATTTCCCCGCACGCCTCGTTCCAGAGTTCAATTGCCTTTTCAAGCGAAACCGGTTCCAGAACCTTTGTATCTACAGGAGATCCGCTCTGCTGGCGTGCCTCTTTTATTATTCGGTCAAGACGCTCTTTTTTAGAGCCCTGAAGTGCCTGCGCGCTGCTTTTTTCCGAAAAGTCGCCGACAACCGGCACAATTACAGCAACGCCGCACTCCGTCGCCTGCCGCACAATAAGCTCGAACTTCTGCGGCCGCGGTAAAAACTGAAAGAGCCAGTATTCCACCAGTGCCGCGCCGTTTCCGCTGCCTGCAGCCCCTCCGTCTTCCACCTCACCTGCCTGAACACCACGAGTAATACTACGCCCCGTATCAGCACAAATCTGAAGTGTTCCCCGCCGAGCCGATTCATCAATTGCCGCAACCGTTGCATTCTTTAAATCTCCGGAAGGTAAACGAACGCTAACCATGTCTCCGGCGCGTACCCTCAGAACCTGCCGTAAATAGCGGTAGTCTTTTCCGTCCAGCTGAATGAGTCCGTTTTTTTCTTTTCCTTTTTCTACGATAAATTGTCGCATGCGGCTTTATTTAATTAATCAAAATTATTTAAGACTTGCAGTAAGTCCACTGCCTTCAGTTACCTTTGCATCTTCTACATCTTCCTGAAGTTGTCTCAAAGTCTTTGTATTCTGGAGCATAGTTTCAAAGTCTTTATTCTGAACAATTTTAATTGCCGCATTGAGCTGCAAATCGTAATCCAGATCATAAAGAACAGAAGGCTGAGTTTTCTGAACCTGAATGCGAATAAGGCGGCGAATTAAGCGTTCATCAAGCGGATAATCCTTTGCAATTTTAGCAGCCGCAATTGCAATATCAGCTTCGCTCATATTCGGCTTAGTTTCGGCAGCTTTTGTGATTGTCTCAGAATTTATCATTTCCATATAGAGTTTTTCTTCATCTGGAGTAAACTCTTTAAGATTTTTTACTTCCTGATCCGGCGGAATACCAATTTTATCGATATTCATATCGCTTGGCGTATAATAGCGTGCCATTGTAATTTTGATTCCGTCTGTGCTCGAAAGTGGAATTACCTGCTGAACGGAGCCTTTTCCGTAAGTGCGCTCGCCAACAAGGTAAGCAAGGTGGTAATCTTTAAGGGCACCCGAAACAATTTCTGACGCGCTGGCCGCACCACGATTTATAAGTACTACGATTGGAATATCGCGGCGTACGGTAGTTTTTTCTTTATTAGCAGAAAACTGGGTATTTTCGAAAAGAAGACGGCTCTTTGTAGAAACAATCGGGCCATTATCAATAAATTTATCAGCTACATCGACAGCACTGGTAATAAGTCCACCAGGATTATCACGTAAATCAATAATTAAACCGTTATATTCTTCTTTTTCAAAGCTGTCTAAGGCATCCTGCAAGCGAATAGCTGTATCCGGAGTAAACTGAATTAAACGGGCATAACCGATTTTGGTTCCTTCAATCATTCCATACTTTACGGTTGGAACTTCTATGAGGGCACGAATCAGAGTGACATCAAACTTCATGCTTGCGCCGCGCATGATTGTTACGGTTACCGGAGTTCCAATTTCACCGCGCAGGTGCTGAAGAACCTCATTCATTGTCATGCTTGGAGTTGGAAGTCCATCAATTGCAGAAATCAAATCTCCTGCCTGAATTCCAGCCTTTGCACCCGGAGTATCATCGATTGGAGAAGCAACTTCTACATAAGCCGGTTTTGAAGGTGTAGATTCTGTAGCCTTAGAAATTGAAAGTCCAACACCACCAAAGCTGCCTGATGTAGTATCGCTCAAATCGCGCATGTAATCTGAATCAAGATAAAGGGTATAAGGGTCGCCGATTGCATCGAGCATTCCCTTAAGGGCACCTTCATAAAGGATTTTCGGGTCAACTTCATCAACATAATTCTGCTGAACAAAGTCAAAAACCTGATTAAGCTTTTTTACATACTGAAAGCTTGTAATTTTTGAATCATTTTCAAGTGATGATTCTGCAAAACACTGAGAAGCACAAAGCAGCATAACCGCTGCAATAATCTTTCTGAATTTCTTCATAGGTTAATATTGTACGCCACTCAAATTAAAAAATCTACCTTTTTATAGACAAATGTGCTATAATCGGGATATGTCACAAATAATTCCAGTAGCAAGCGGAAAAGGTGGTGTTGGTAAAAGCCTTTTGTCCGCAAACCTAGCAATTGCACTTGGTCAGCAGGGAAAACGTGTTGTTCTGGCAGACCTTGACCTGGGTGCATCAAATCTTCATCTCGTAATTGGCCAGAGACCTGGTAAAGCAAGTATTGGATCCTGGTTTACAGAAAAAAATGATTTTAGAGAGATTGTTCAGCCAACAGACTATCAGAATGTGAGTTTTATTGCAGGTGACAGCCAGATTCCAGACCTCACATCACTCAAGCATTTACAGAAAGTAAAACTTATCAGAAACCTTAAAAATATTGATGCAGACTATATAATTCTTGACCTTGGGGCCGGAACCCATCAGTTTATTCTTGATATGTTCCTGCTTTCTCCTCAGGGAATTATTGTTTCGGCTCCTGCAGTTACTGCAACGCTGAACGGCTACCTCTTTCTTAAAAATGCTGTTTTCCGTCTGCTTTATACAACTTTCAAAAAAGGAACTCCGGGCCGCGCTTATCTTGATGAGCTTAAAAAGAATTCTGAGCAGATGCAAAAGCTCTACATTCCGCAATTGATTCAGGGGCTTGCTCAGACAGATCCTCAGACAACTCAGTTATTCATTAACCGAATGCAGCAGTTCCGTCCGCGTCTGGTTATGAATATGATTGAAGATCCAAAAGATGCTGATCGCGCAACAAGAATTAAATCTTCATGTAATCAGTATCTTGGTCTTGAAATTGAATACCTTGGCCTTATGTACCGCGATATGCTTCAGGACAAGGCTCTGGCTTCTCAGCTGCCGGTTGTGGTTTACAAGCCTCAGTCTGTACTTGGCCAGGCAATTTACCGCATTGCAGACAAAATTATTTCTACTCCGGCTCACGAGTTTGATTCAGACTTCAATCCGGACAGTTTTAATGGTGATAACTTCCAGGAAGCAGAAGAAGATGCAAATGAAGACTTCAATTTCCGACTTTCCGGAATTGATGATATTGTTGCGGGCGGTTCACTTTCCATCAGCGAGCTGGCAGAAATGATTAAAACTCAGCAATATGAAATTACTCAGCTGCGCAAGGAAAATAATCTGCTTAAATCTAAGCTGATTAAGGCAGCACAGCAGGGATTTAAGGTTTAACAGTCGTCATTGCGAGCACAAAGTGCGAAGCAATCTATAATATGGATTGCCACGTCGTTTCACTCCTCGCAATGACAACAAGGACTATAAATGTTTTTATATATCAACTTTCCATCATGGATTCATGATCAGATTTTTCCAAACGTAAAATATCTTTCGCTTTTACGCTGGTACGGCTTGATGTACCTTTTTGCATTTGCCACAGCATATTATCTTTTACAGAAGGTAAGAAAAGAAGGTGCCCTGGACACAGCTGATTACAGAGCAAGCGAAGATGATATTTTCAGCTTTATCTTTACTGGAATAATTTTTCTTTTAGTTGGTGCAAGGCTTTTTTCAACCCTGATTTATGATACAAGCGGGCTTTATAAGTCAAAGCCATGGCTCATTTTCTGGCCTTTTGATTCACACGGAAAATTTACGGGGCTCGCAGGTATGTCTTACCACGGCGGATTTGTCGGTGGACTTTTAGGAATGATTGTCTGGTGCAAATTCAAAAAACGTCCTGTCTTAAAATGGATTGATGCAATGGTTTGCGCAATTCCACTCGGCTATACCTTTGGCCGTCTCGGAAACTTTATGAACGGCGAACTTTACGGCCGCATTACAACAATGCCGTGGGGAATGGTATTCCCTGCTGCCGAACGCTTTTCTGCAAAATTACCTTGGGTTAAAGAGTTCGCTCAAAAAATCGGCATGGAACTGCCTGCCAGCGGCTTAGTAAACCTCCCACGCCACCCGAGCCAGTTCTACGAAGCTTTCTTCGAAGGAATTGTTTTGTGGCTCATCATATGGAACCTCAGAAAATACAAGAAATTTGACGGAATGCTCGCTGCAGTTTACACAGGAGGCTACGGCTTTTTCCGCTTCTTTATAGAATACTTCCGTGAACCGGATGCAGACCTTGGCTACCGAATTGCTAAGGATTCCAGCGCACCAATATACACAAATACATCACTATTAAATTTTTCAACCGGCCAGATTCTATGCTTTTTAATGATGCTTTTAGCCATCGTTTTTATTATAGTAGGCCTGCGGCTATCAAAGAAGGAGAAATAACATGAAAAAATCTACAAAAAAAATAGCACTTGCACTTTCTGCAATTATGTGCCTTCAGCCTGTAATATATGCAGTTGACGGCCAGTTAAATAAAGAAATCATTGCGCTCGAAGTTGAGCTCACAAAAATGAAAACCCGCATCGGCGAGTATTCAGATATGACAGAAGCAGAATTAAACAGAAAAATAGAAAAGACACAAAGAAAACTAGATAAAAAGAAGAAAAAGGTAAAGAAGGAAGCTGAAAAAGATAAAGAACGAATCAAAGATGGAGCAAAATCTACCGGCAAAGAATTAAAAGAAGCAGGTAAAGAGCTTAAAGAAGCCGGAAAAGAAATAGGAGATACCTTCAAAGATCTCTTTAATTAAAACAAAATCAGAGAGGGCTTATGCAGAAAATTTACAGTTGTTTCCACGCTGCAGAATTGGAAAAATCCGCTAAGGAAAAATACGCTGTACCGGATTTTTTGATGATGGAAAACGCCGCAAGAGCAATGACACAAGTCTTTTTACCGTCGGCGCGCGTTTTGATTATATGTGGCAAGGGAAACAACGGTGGTGACGGTTATGCACTCGCCCGTCTTTTGCAGGGCAAATTTGACGTACAAATCGTAAGCCTTGAAGAGCCGTCTTCTATGGAAGCAAAAGTTCAATGCGAAATGTGTAAACGGCTTGGCATTGAAATCTTTGATATAACTAAGCTGGAAGAAGCCTGCAGCACCCTTACTTCAAACGATTATATTGTAGACTGTGTTTACGGAACTGGCTTTCACGGTCAACTTTCAGACGAAATCAAAAAAATCATAGAAATTCTAAATGACAATTGTGCAAAAAAAATTGCCTGCGATATTCCTTCTGCTTTGGAATTTGTAGCTGATACCACAATTACAATGGGAACTCATAAACTCGAGCTTTATTCCGACAAGGCAAAGGAAGTTTGTGGAAATATCTCTGTGGCAGAATTAGGAATTTCAAAAGATATTTTCGAATCCGGTCTTGAACCAGATGCTTTTTTAGTTGAAGCAAGCGACCGTGAATTACCACTTCGTAAAAACCGCTCTGCTCATAAAGGAAAATACGGGCACACCGCAGTTTTCTGTGGAGATAAATGCGGTGCTGCAATTTTATCGGCAACAGCCTCTATGAATTTTGGAAGCGGCCTTACAAGTCTTATAGAAAATCCTGATTTTTTTGCAACAGAAGGCCATAGAATTCCTCTTTCACAATTCAAGATTTCTCCTTCCCTGATGATTTCTGATTCCATTCCCAAAAAAACTACCTGCATTGCAGCCGGTTCCGGTTTTTCTAATTTTTCTAAAGCAGTTGCTGACAACCTTATAAAATGGTTTGAAAAATCTGAGAGCCCTGCCGCTGTACTTGATGCAGGAATGCTTACCTCTCCGGGAAGTCTGGATTTACTAAAGCAACTGAACAAAAATCAAAATGCAAGAATAGTTCTAACTCCACATCTTTCTGAACTGAGTCAGCTTTTGCAACTTTGCCCTGATATTCCGGAAGAACTTTGTTCCATCTCCACTCTGGCAGAAAAACCTGAGAGCAAAATCGCCACAGGAAAATTGCTGAACAAGCTGTTTCCGCAAACTACTGTAATTATGAAAAGCGCAAACACGTTTATTGCAAGCGGCGGCGAAGTTTTTATAGTTACTGATGGGGCACAGAGCCTTGCAAAAGGTGGAAGCGGAGATGTTCTTGCCGGGCTTACAGCCGCACTTCTTGCTCAGGGCTACTCTGCAAAATCTGCTGCGATTACTGCTACTGAACACCACGCACTTCTTTCACAGCAGCTTGGAAGCACGTCTTACGACTTGATTCCAGAAAAGTTGCTCTATAAAATCTCCCAATAGTGTGCTATAATTAAACCATGTCTAATACGTTGTTTTTGGGGAAAGATTTGCCGGACGGGCTTAATTTTGCTGAAGTTCTGGCAGATTCGGGACGCTCGGTATTTGGTGTAGCTAAATCAGAGGCCGATGCAGCAAAGTTTGATTCAGAAAAAATTTATGCAACTACCTGGAATAAGTCTTCTGCAGTTTCTGCTCATTCTGTAATTATCCGCGCAGAAACAAAACTCGAAGATTTTGACGAGGCTCTTTTTTATTTTGATGCAGCAAGCTTCTGCAGTCAGTTTGAAATTGACCGTACGGAAGATATTTCTAATGCTGTGGACACTATGATTAATGGATTTTTGTTTGCAACAAACGAATTGCTCAAGCGTATTGATCAGCGTAAAGAAAAGATTACTGTTGCCTTCCTTGTAAAAGAATATCCTTCTAAATATGAAATGATTTCTTCTAAAGCGGCGGGGATTGTGCCGGCTAGTACGGTTGTGAGCGCGGCACAAGCTGCTTTTTGTGCGCTTGCGGAGAGTTTCTCTACAAATGTTGGCGAGCGCGATTATCTTTCGGTAATTCTTGCAAAATGCGCTTATTCTAACGAACTTTATAAGAATGAAGATGCAATTGCCGACTGGACAATTTCTGCCTTTAATACTGTAAAAACAATGAAAAACCCTCAGACTGTAAAACAGGCAACAACCTGGAACAAGGTGGGCGCAAAAGTTTCAACCGGATTTTCGTTATTTAAGTAGGTGGACGTATGGACTTCGAACTTTATATTGATTATGCAATCAGAATTGGCGTTAGCTTTATCTGTGGATTTTGTCTTGGAATTGAACGTAAATCCCGCCAGCACTCGGTTGGAATCAGAACTCTGGTTTTAATCAGTATTTCTTCGTGTCTTCTTTCCATTCTTTCTGTACATATGGCAGAAAACTTTAATGTAACCGGCGACCCTACCCGTATTGCAGCCGGTGTTGCTTCCGGAATTGGTTTTATTGGCGGTGGTGCAATTATGCGTTACGGCCTTAATATCCGCGGTCTCACCACGGCCGCCATCATCTTTACAGCTTCTGCAGTAGGACTTGCCTGTGGTGCCGCTCTTTACATACCAGCACTTTTAACAATGGTTGCCCTTGCTGTTGTACTTTTCATTATGAATCGTCTGGAAAAGAAAATCTTCCCTGCAGCAAAAACAAAAATCCTTACAATTACCTTTGGCGGAACTGACATTCCAAAAACCTTTCTTACAGAAACTATGCTTCGCTATGGTTTTATAATTCATGATATGAATATTGAATACGACAAACCGCTTAATCAGACAAAACTAGTATTTACATCAAAAGCACCAGACAGATTAAATTTAATGGATTTTACAAAAGAGATTGAAAGCCTGGATAAATTGGTTAGTTTTAAATTGGATGATAAGGTTGCCGATTAAGCCTAAAATCGAAAATCCGTTAAAAAACGAGCCGACAGGGTCGTTTTAGGATTATCGAAAAAATGGCTCAGAGGCAAGCTGTGCTTGCCGACTTATTGTCGAGTTACTACTACCGAGTTATCTGCATTACTAAACGGAGCTGGAATATACTTGTCTGCTTTCCAGTCATTTTCCCAGCGGCAGCCATCTAAAAGATATCGGAACTGATATTCACGGTCTGCTGCAAGTTCAAGGGTTACCGAAAAACTTCCGTCATTTCCTAAGGTAAGGGGTGTGTCTGTGCTGCTCCAGCTATTAAAATCTCCGGCAAGATTAATTGTTTTTGCACCCTGAGCAGCTTCTTTAGATACGATAAATGTTACAGTACAAGTCTTTTTATCTTTAGAAAACGATTTTTTTAATGACATTAATAAACTCCTGTATACGCCTTGATGCGGCAGTGTTAGTTCCCCTTACTTTATATTACAAAATATTGCATTTTTCTTATTTATGCAATATATTATAGTGCAATATGTAGGGATTATACCCTATATTCTTCTGTATTCCGCCGATTTATCCAAATTGCAGGGCGGGTATCTTCTCGTATGAGAAGAAAATTCTTGCTAAATAGGAGACTGAATATGTCTATCTTATCTAACAATCATTATTTATTTACATCTGAATCTGTTGGTGAAGGTCACCCGGATAAGCTTTGTGATCAGGTTTCTGATGCAGTTCTCGACTACTGCCTTTCTCTCGACCCTGATGCCCACGTTGCCTGTGAATCTTTTTCATCTACTGACTTTTTGCTCGTAGGCGGTGAAATCGGCTTCCAGAAACAGGATATAGATATCAAAGAATTTAATCGCAATGTAGAAAAAATTGCCCGTGGTGTTGCGCTCGATATCGGCTACAATTCTCCGGAAGTAGGTCTTGATGGAGCAAACTGTCTTTTTATGAACAGACTTCACGCCCAGTCTGCAGATATTAATCAGGGTGTTGTAGGAAAAGGTCTTGATGAATATGAAGGCCAGCAGGGTGCCGGCGACCAGGGTATGATGTTCGGTTTTGCCTGCAACGAGACTCCTTCTTTCATGCCAGCCCCGGTTTATTATGCTCATCAGATTCTTTTGAAGGCTCATGAACTGCGCCACTCTGGTAAAATTGCCTGGCTCCGTCCTGATGCAAAGTCTCAGGTAACTGTTGAATATGACGGCTATAAACCTGTCCGCATTGATACTGTTGTTGTTTCTCACCAGCACAATCCTGATGTAGATTACGACACAATCAAAAAGACAATCATCGAAGAAGTTATTAAACCTGTTCTCGAACCAACAGGACTTTTGGATGACAACGTAAAATACTTTATCAATCCAACAGGAAAATTCGTAATTGGTGGTCCTGACGGAGACTCTGGTCTTACTGGACGTAAAATCATCGTAGATACTTACGGTGGAATGGGTCGCCACGGTGGTGGTGCTTTCTCTGGAAAAGACCCTTCAAAAGTAGACCGTTCTGCAGCTTACATGGCCCGCTACATTGCAAAGAACGTAGTTGCCGCTGATCTTGCAGACCGTGCAGAAGTTGAACTTGCTTATGCTATTGGAGTACCTTTCCCTGTTTCTATCATGGTTGAAACATTCGGTACAGAAAAGGTTGAGCGTGCAAAAATTGTAGAAGCTGTAAAGAAGGTATTTGACTGCACACCTGCAGGAATCATCAAAACTTTAAACCTTAAGCAGCCAATCTACCGCAAGACTGCATCTTATGGTCACTTTGGACGCGAAGGTTTCCCTTGGGAAAATACAGACAAAGTTGAAGAGTTGAAAAAGGCTATTAATTAGTCTCTTCAGGATCTGAAAGATAATAAGTATTCATTTTTCCCTTTCCCTTAACCATCACTTCTGGCTGAGCTGTGAAAGGGAATTTTTCTTTAACCAGATCATGGGTTAATTCTGTAACTCTTACTTTCATTCCATCACTAAGAGTCTGCATTCGGCAGGCAGTATTTACAGTATCACCAAAAACATCATAAATATATTTTTGAGTTCCAACAATTCCTGCAACTACTTTTCCAGAATGAAGGCCTATACGAACTGTAATCTTTACATCAGATTTTTCATTTAAAGCTTCTATATATTTTACAATTTTTTGGGAACAAATAATCATTTTTTCTGCATGCTTTTCATCTGGTAAAGGCAGACCGCAAATTGCCATATAAACGTTTCCAGTGGTCTTAATTCGATAGCAGGATTCCTTTTCGATAATAGAATCAAAAGCATCAAAAACTTTATTAAGTAATTCTATAAAATCGTTCGCGTTTAATTTCGTTGAAATTTCCTGAAAATTTGTGATTGAACAATATAATACTGTCGTGTTCTCAAAACTCTTAGGAATGGATTTTCCATTATCTCTAAGTTCCGTCATAACATTGTATGGCAGAATATTCAGCAAAAGCTCTTCTGTTTTTTCTTTCTCCTGCTTGATTTTCTGTTCTATATTATATTTTTTAATAATTGATTTCCGTTTCCAGAATACCAGATACATAATCAAACCATTTAACAGGATTGAATTTGGAATTAAAATCTTTCCTCTATATATATGAATCATATCAGGTTTTGTAAGCACAAGAATGACCATGATAATTTCGCAAAGCAGTATTAACCCCATAAATAAAAAGGGATTAAAATTCAGGAGAATTATAAGTGCAAAGGACAAACCGGCAAATAAAACAAACACATTTGCAAAGTCTGGAGTTTTCAATAAGTAATAAATTAAAATGCAACAGAAAGATACAAGAGCAAGAGTAGTAGATGCATGCCGTTCCTTTTTAATGCTTATAAGAACAAGACCTAGAATGCCTACAAACACATACGCCCCGTAATAACTCCAGTCTGTAAGCTTATTACTTGCAGATACAAGTGCTACAATAAGAAAAGTAAGCCCAAAGAAAAATGAAAACAGATATATGCCTTTAAGAACCCTTCTGTTCTGGGCATATATCTCATTTGTCTGCTCTTCATTTAATTTGTATTTCTTATATAAATTAGAAATTGCATCAGGCATCTGCTACCTCTCCGATAATCTCCAGAACATTTTCAAGATCACTTGGCATTACAAAACTTGCCTTAAATTTAATAAGTTTTTCAGTAAAATTATCTTCGAGTTCCGCAAGGGATTCACCGCACAAAAGAAGAATATTTTTTAACATTCGTTTGATTGCTGGAACTATTTTTGAATAATCTTCTGCCTCGTTCAAGCATTGCAAGTACAGATTATTATCATTTTCAGCAAGCAAGTTTTGTTTTAATTCTTCTTCATCAAGAATATCTGCGATTGCAAGTGCAATATGTGGACCTTCTAGCTCCATAGCCGGAAGAGCATTCTGTAAATCATTTTCAAGAACAGGAGCTTCTTCCAAATCAAATAATTTATTTTCAATTAAGAAATCCAGAATTGAATTTCCCAAAGCATTGTCAGCAGGAGTTTCTATTTTGTAAGCAGGATTGTGAGTTTTATATGCAGCCATATTGTAACAATAAGTTACAAGCTGAGAACAGAAAAATGGTTCTGAAGTTTTTCCTGTCTTAGATTGAAGAAGATTTTCAATATAATTTGAAATTGGATAACTGATAAGCTTTAACAAAGCCATTACCTTCAAAAGTTTAGGATCGTCCTTTGCAACTCTTGTTCTAAACAGACAGATTAAGCCAGCCATAACAGCTTTTGTCATTGCATAACCAGTTGCATTATCCTCAAGCGGCGGCAAAAATTCGAGAACAGGTTCCCCATCTATGCCATCCGGAAGTCTATGAACTGTAGCCTTCATATTCTTTGCATAAGCAGGATGACGAGTCTGACAATTTGGCAGAGTTGCTTCTGCTACAACTGCAACTTCCTTGTTCGGATTATCATCATCTTTGGTAAAATCATAAACAAGGGCTGCGTGGGTTGTATTTGACTGCTCTGCCCAGATTATAAGGCGGTCTATTAAAGTCATAAAATTATTTACTATAAAATCTTTAATTCCCTTTGTTTCATCAAACTTCAAAAATTCAGGTGGATTTATAAAACTATATAAAAGAAGATCACCTTTCTTTAATTCTGTTTCCTTTAAAATTGCTTCGCTCACTTTTTTCTCCTCTGCTATATAATAGCATCCATCTTTTTGTTTTATCTTTATTTTATCTTTTACAAGATTATATGTATCTTTAGAAAGGGTAATCGCCATAGACTGGCCTTTTTCTTCTGTTGCCAATGCTTCATTTACAGTATCACCAAGAATATCGTAAACAAACTTTCGAATGCCTATTACACCGGCAATTACATTGCCAGATGAAATTCCAATTCTTATTGCCCATTTTATTTTTGAAGTTTTATTCCTTTCATTCAAAAAAGAAATAAATTCCTGAGCACAATTAATCATTTTTTCAGCATGATTTTCAGAAGGCTCAGGCAATCCACAAACAGCAACGTAAGCATCGCCAATTGTCTTTATCCTCATACAGCCATGCCTATTCGTAATTTCATCAAAAGCAGTAAAAATTTCATTCAGTTCGTTTATTACAAATTCCGGATCCATGTCTGAAGTAGTTTTTGTAAAATTGACAATATCAGTATGCAGAACAGAAACATCAGAATATTCTTCTGCACAGGAGCTTCCTGTTTCCCTTATCTGTTTGATTATGTTATCCGGCAAAATATTTCTTAACAAATCATCTGTTTTTTTCTGCTGATTACTAAGAATTTCATTTCTTTTTATATCTTCTACTACATGACGTCTCTTCCAGAAAACTAAGTAAACTAGTGTTGCAAATAGCAGCCCCATATTAACAATTACAAGACTTGACTGGGTATTGTTTTGCGCAATTATTTCAATTTTCTGACTAAACAAAAAGACGAAAAAGGCCTGTACAAAAAATGCTGAAAAAAAGAAAGGATTTATTTCAAGAAACATTACAAAAGCAAAACAAACACCTATAAAAGCAATAAGGCAATTAATCATAGATGTTGCTAATAAAAGTGAAAACAAAATCACTTCCAGACAGATAAATGCAAATACAATTTGTATTTTTGAAGGCAGCTTAAAATGAATAAAAGCAAGGCCAAAGCTTCCTACAAGTATATAAAAAACATAATACAAAAAAATAAAAAACGGCTGCCTTTTTATTGTAATTGAAACAATTGTCATTAATAAGAACATCAGCAGACCAAAGACAAGTGAAATAATAAACAAAATTTTAAGGACACTGCTATTCTTTTTTTCAATCGCCGGAATATTTTTTTCGGGTATCTTATACTGATTTAACCATGAATCAATTGTCATTATTCGTAAAATTATACCATAAAAGGCTGAATTTGCAATTTTTAACTTGAGCAGGAATTGCGGATATACTATTCTATTTTTATGACACTCTTATCTGAAAAAGAAATGATTGAAGTTTTTTCACGCTGGCAGGCTGAAAATCCGGAACCAGCCTCGGAACTCGATTATGTAAACGCATATACCTTGCTTGTTGCAGTTGTACTCAGCGCACAGGCTACAGACAAGGGTGTAAACAAAGCCACAGGCCCGCTTTTTAAGGTAGCAGACAGCCCCGAAAAAATGCTGACACTTGGTGAAGAAGGCCTCATTCCATATATCCGAACAATCGGACTCTACAAAAACAAAGCAAAACACATAATGGGCCTTTCAAAAAAACTGATAGAAGATTTTGATGGCGAAGTTCCAGGCAACCGGGAACAGCTGATGACCTTACCGGGAGTTGGCCGCAAAACTGCAAATGTTGTTCTAAACGTAATTTTTCACCAGCCTACAATGCCGGTAGACACACACCTGCTCAGAGTGTCACCCAAAATAGGCCTGGCAGAAGGCAACACTCCCGAGACTGTAGAAAAAAGCCTTCTCGAAAGAATCCCCGCAAAGTTCCTGCCAAACGCCCACCACTGGATTTTGCTGCATGGCCGTTACGTCTGCACCGCGCGTTCACCCAAATGTGATGAATGTATAATAAGTGACTTGTGTAAACATAATGAATAGATAATAAATGGATTGCTTCGGCCTTCAGCCTCGCAATGACGTATTAAGTCTAAATTTGAAATGTTTCGTTCATAATTAAGCATCGTTATATAAAACCACGAATATGGAAAATCTGCCGGGCGGAGCGAAAACGATGGGCGGACTGCCTCTGACCGTCTTTGCAGACTTGCATAAAAAGAATCCGAGGATTTTCGGCACGAAAACCGCAGGATTCTTACACAAAAACGGCTCAGCGAGCATGTCCGTCCATCGTTTTCGCGGGAGCCCGACAGATTTTCAAGAACTCTTGAATTCTTATCAAATCAACGATAAATTAAAATTATGAACGAAACAATTAATACAATTGGTGAAGCTGCAAGCAATGCAGCAAATGACGTTTTATTGAGCAAGACTTCTTCCTTTGTCAATTGGATAAAAAGCTTTATGACATGGGAAAACCTTTTTAAGCTGATTGGCACTCTGCTGATTATTTTCGTTATCTGGATTATTTTCCGCCTGATTGCAAAGGCTATCCGCAAGGTTCCAGAAAAAAAACTGCCTGCACAAAGGGCTGCTATAATCATCAAATTAATCAGATATGTTTTTTATGTAATTGTTGTTCTTTATGTTCTTGGGCTTTTTGGAATTAATCTTAAGGCTATCTGGGGAGCGGCTGGAATTGCCGGAGTTGCAATCGGTTTTGCGGCTCAGACTTCGGTGAGCAACCTTATAAGCGGACTTTTTGTTCTGACTGAAGGTTCTATTCACGTTGGCGATACGATTATTGTTGGCGGAGTAACAGGTATTGTTGATGAGGTTAAGCTGCTTTCCATCCGCGTGCATACCTTTGATAATCAGATGGTACGAATTCCTAACTCAACGATTATCGGAAGCAACCTTACAAATAATTCTTACCACGACAAGCGCCGCCTTACCCTTAACGTTGGCGTAGACT
>CAMNIU010000232.1 GCA_946540605.1 uncultured Treponema sp. | reverse complement strand
ATTTCATAAATATTGCCGTTGAAAGTAACGAGCTGTTCCAAAGGAAAAACCATTCTTCACCCCTAAATGATAATAGAATATTTTAACAATTATAGAATATTGTGTCAATTAGTAACAAATACATGAGACAAATGCATAATTGTTTATTTTTCCTATAATGCAGAATATATTATATTTTTTGCACGTCGGGCAGCAGTTGTAGTTCCGGAATCGCAGCGCTGCATTGTCATAACAAAGGTAAGTTTATTTTCAAGATCTATGTTTACATATGGTCCCAGCCAGCCATCCCAGCCAAACTCACCTTTTTGTGTAATTACATTACAGCGTCCTGGCTCTGCAGCAACTCTCAGTAAATTACAATAAGTATATCCAGCCAGATGAGGCATTTTCATATCAAAACGCTGCTGAAGATATGGATTCAAGTGAGCTTCGCTAAGGTAACGAACAGTTTTTTCTCCAAGGATTCTGATTCCGTTTAGTTCGCCACCATTAGTAATCATCTGTGCAAACTTCATATAATCATCAATTGTAGAACAGAGCCCTGCACCTCCACTTTCAAATGCAGGTTCATGATTCATTTTATCCTGAATACCAAGATTACAGCTTGTAAACAAATCAAGGTAACGCTCCCCTTCTTTAGACCAATCTTCTACAGAACGGTAAACTCTTGCAAGACGTATCTGTTTTTCTGCAGGAACATAGAAGGCTGTATCAGACATTCCAAGCGGTTTGAAAATTCGTTCATTCATAAACTCACTGAGCTTCATACCGGAAACCACTTCTATTACTGCTCCCAAAATATCAGCTGAAAGCCCATAATTATAATCAGTACCAGGTTCAAAACTTACAGGAATGGAAGCAAGAGTTTTTGCAACTTCGCGAGTGGTAATTTTATTTGCTCCACCTTCAGCTTCATCAGCATTTAATTCAGATATCAAAACGGAAGTAAGATGTTCACCAAGCGGAGAGTCTTCACTCCAGGCTCCATAGGTATAACCGCTTGTCATATTCAAAAGGTCAGAAATCAAAATAGGACGCGTTGCACGAACCGGTCTTCCTTCTTTTCCCTTTTCTGTACAAATTTTAAGATTTCTAAATTCCGGCAGATATCGGAAAAGTTCGTCTGCAAAATCAAGCTTACCTTCTTCTATCAAAATCATTGCTGCAACCGCAGTAACAGGTTTAGTCATTGAGTAAAGGCGAACGATTGTATTACGGTCGTATACACGGCCAGTTTCAAAATCAGCATGACCTGACTGCCAGTAACCGAGTTCTCGGCCATCTTTATATACCAGAAGATTTAATCCTGCTGCCTGTTTTTTTTCTACAAAATCATCTAATACATTCTGAAGTTTTGATAAACTTGAAATATCCATAAGAAAATTATACTCCAATTTTGAATATTATACCAACAATAAAATATCTTAATTATTCAATGACAATTATTATATTCCACACTATACTATAAATTATGAAAAAACTTGAACTTTTGCCTGAGAAAATCAGCAGCATACTGGCCGAAAAGCTTTCAACTCCAGACTGTATTTTTGTATTTCCAACTGATACTGTTATGAACAGCTGGATTGACTGGATTGTTTTGAACCCGTCAAAATCTGGTTGTGAAGCCGTTCCTTTTGAACGCTTCATTGCGTGGGATAATTTTAAAGGCACTTATGTTGCAGCCGAACAAACAGGAAAATCAGTAATTCCTTCAATTTTGCGAAAGTTTTTTGTAAGTGATTTGATTGCTCGAAATGCTTTAAAACCTGAAGCTGAAAGACTCCAGGTTTTGATTAATTCCTCTGATGAATATGCAAAAAATGCATCGTCTTTTGAAGACTGGATTGCAAAAAATATTTCTTCCCTGCATTTCTGGAAAAAGCGTCTTGATAAGAATGCTTCTGAATATGGCGAGCTTGATGCAGAAGATAAAGATTATCTTTATATATATGATGAATACAGCCGTTTTTTGAATGCAAATAATCTATTTGAACCTTCCTGGGTTGAAGGTACTGATATTTCGGACAAAAAAACTGAATTCATAATTTTTTATCCTGAACTACTGGAAGATTTTGGTGACTTTGAAGAAATATTTGAAGCGAACGAAAATATCACCTTGTACACTTTGCCGGAAAATCTGCCTTCTCCAAAAGTTTATAAATATTCAGATTCCAGAAAAGAGTTACGACAGACTATGCTCCGCATTATTAAACTTGTAAATGAAGGGCACGCTGACTGGTCTGAAATTGCACTTAGTGTGCCAGACATTGACACTTACCGCCCTTACATTGACCGCGAGTTTTCGTTATATGGAATTCCTTATGTAATTAAAGCCGGCCAGCCGCTAACTAAAAATTGTGCCGGCCGAATCTTCCGTGAGATTTATGAATGTCATAATTCGGGGTTCAGTTTTGACAGTGTGCGTGCTCTTTTACTCGACGAATGCGTTCCATGGAAGTCTGAACTAACAGAAACAAAGGAAGCGTTAATTCGGGAAGGAAACAGAATGCGCTGTCTTTGTTCTCCTGGCCAAAAGGATATCTGGCAGCAGTGTTTCGCTTCAAAAATCAAAAGACTTGAACTTGCAGAAAATTTTAATAATACAGATTCTGATGATAGCATTAAATATTTTGATGAGTTAAAAGAATTATACTCAAAACTGCACAGTGCTGTAGAAAGTTTCTTTGATTCAGAAAATCATTCATTTTATGACATTAAAACCTGCTGGATTAAATTTAAGGCTCAGTTTCTCGAAGATAATTCCGATTTTTCTGAGCAGGCCAATAACATCATAAGCCGATGTATTAAAGAACTCGAAGCCTTGATTATGATAGAAGAACAATATAAGGATTGCGGACTTTTGATTCCTTCTCCTTATGAGTTTTTTCTAAAAGTGATTGATGGAAAAACTTACACTCCTCAGACTAAGGCGACAGGGGTAAATATCTTTAAATATAAACTTACTGCTGCAGCAAATTTTAAATTCCAGTTTGTAATTGATTCTTCTCAGAAAAATCTTGAAATCCAGAATCGCAGACTAACCTTTTTGAATGCAACAAAACGTGCAAAACTTCATCTTATAGAAGATGACAGAATTCAAAATTCTACTGATGTATTTCTCAAACTTTATGCGAAACAAACTGAAGGAGCTGTTTCAGATTTCGTGCACTTTTCTTATGCCGAAGAAAGTTTTGCAGGTTATGCAATTGCACACAGCCGGCTGGAAGAAATCAAAAAGGATGTTCCAAATCTTGATGATGAAGATTACATACTTGCGGAACGAAATTATATTCTGGGACGAAATAACAAAATCACAAAACTCACACCAGAGCAAAAAAATCAGTTTTCGCATTGGAGCATAATAAAAGAAAAAACATCTGATTCTGATTACCACCTGAATCATAGTCTTGAAAACCGTCTAAAAGCAAAAACCGATAAAGATACTGGCTTACTGAGAGTTTCTGCCAGAGGTGATCTTGAAAAGTTTTTCCCATGTCCGCGCCGCTGGGTTTTACAAAGCCTGCTTAGATTACAGGAAGACACGCTTGATACTTCTCTCATGCAAAAATATGATATGGGTAATTTAAATCATAAGATTCTTGAACTTGTTTTGCGTGAATTCGAAAATAAAAAGCTTCCATATTATAATTCTGAAGACAATGAATTTTATCTGATTCCAGAAAATGATGAACACGGAATTAATCAGACTCCTGTAATTTTTACTTCAGAACTTTTTAATCTGATTCTTAAAAAGACTGAAGAAGCTTTAAAAGCTCCGTCGGATTTTAGAGACAGTATTCTAGCCCTCACCGCTTTAACTTCACAGAAAAATAAACTTGCTCAGAAAATCTTTTCATTTCTACAGTTTTTGCTTCCACTTTTTGGAGTTGACAAAAAAGGAGGCTTTGGAGGTTGTATCGTTATTGCAGAAGAAAAAAAACTTTCTCTTATAAAAAATAATCTTATGTATTACGGAGTTATAGACTGTCTTTTAAAAACTCCTGACGGTGAATATATAATCATTGATTATAAAAACACAACAGGTTCAATACCTGCTGCAAGTGAAATCTTTATAGACGACAACAAAATTCTTGGAGATTTTCAGATGCCTTTGTATTATAAACTTCTGGAAGTTTCTGATGATAATCTGTATGGTGGATATTTTTATTCAATAAGTGACAGTAATAAAAGAGCTGTAACAGATAAAACTGCAAAAGGAAAGTCACTTGCAGAATTTTCTCCAACTCTTGAAGTTCTTGATGAATACGCACAAGTTTTTGAAGCTGATATAAATGCAAAAAGTTTTGTTCCAAAAACAAGTACTAACAGAAAAGACCGGCAGAATGTAAAAGCTTACGAACACTGTACAAACTGTTCATACAAAACCATCTGCCGCACAACCTATACTGTAGCCGGTGAAATGATAGCAAAGACTAACATTACTAATAGCAAATCTGAAGGAGGACAATAATGTCAGAGCGCAACGAAAGATTTCTTGAATTACTTGAACATCCTCTTGATGAAAATCAGTACAAGGCATTGAGTGCAGTAAAAAATACAGTAATTGCAGCAGGAGCCGGTTCCGGAAAAACCCAGGTTCTCGCTACCCGTTTTGCATGGCTTGTAATGACAGGACAGGCAAAGGCAGAACAGATTCTCACTTTGACTTTTACAAATAAAGCTGCTTCTGAAATGTACCACCGAATTTACGGTACCCTCAAAATGTACGCCGACCACGAAATATGCGAACAGCTTACCCTCGAACAGCAGCAGCGTGCAAAAGAAGCTCTTGAAAGTTTTTCTGATGTACACATTCAAACACTGGATTCTTATTGTGCGGGAATTGTGCGCCAGTGTGCTAACCGCTACGGAATAAAACCGGATTTTGTAACTGGAAGTTCTGACGGTGAACGACAGGTTAAGGATATGGCCTTCAGTTATATTCTTCAGAATGCAGAGAATCCTGCTGTACAAACATTTGCCGAACCAGGAAAACTTCAGGATTTTTCTGAAAATGTTTTTGCAAAAATCATAAATGCCCATACAAGTCTTGCTACAAAAGCCGGATGGTTTTCAGACCGCTTTAAGCATCAGACAAAAGAAATTGTTGAAGCCTGGAATAATCTTATCACAGGAAAAACAGAAAACTCTCTTTTCAAAAAAGTATCTGTTATCAGCGATACACTGGAAGCTTCCCCTAAAAAAGATGATGCAAAAGCTGCACCATTTGTTTCTAATATCAGGAAATTTATTGGTGAAGCCTTTGAACTCTGCAATTCTCCAAAAATCACAGAAGATGATATTATCAATCATACAGAAAAAATGCAGAGCCAGATTGATTTGTTCGAAGCTTTTGCAAAAGATGTTCAGCGAAAATTTTCTTCAGGTTATATAACCGATGTTCGAACACCGATAACAGCCTTTTGCAAGGAACTTGGAATTTATTTTTCAATCGAAGGATTTATAAATCAATATAAAATCTTAGAGCAGCTCAATCTTCTTCTTGATGATTTTATGCAGCAGGTAAATACTTCTAAACGTATTTCCGGAAATCTTTCTTTTTATGATATTTCTGAACTGGCTTTAAAATTCCTTCTTGAAAATGAAGACATCAGAAATCAGGAAAAGCATGCATATAAAAAAATCATGATTGATGAGTTCCAGGATAACAACGGCAAAAACCGTGACCTGCTATATATTCTTTCACTTAAAGAAGGTGTTTTTGAAAATAGTGGAAAATACGTTATTACCGTACCGGAAGGAAAAACACTTCACGAACTTATTAAAGATGAACGAGCTCCAGACAAACTCTTTTTTGTAGGAGATGAAAAACAGTCAATTTATAAATTCCGTGGCGCAGACGTAAAAGTTTTCAATGAACTTACAAACAGTAATGAAAATGATTTAATTTACATGACCTATAACTACCGTTCGGTAGCTCCACTTGTAAAAGCCTTTAATGAACTTTTCAAAAACGGAAACGGGATTTTTGAATCTCCGGATAACTACAAGGAATACGAAGCTTATTATACCCGTGAGGCCGCAAAGAATGGAATTGAACTTCCAGAGCTTACAAAAGATAACATTCCGATTCACACCTGTTTTTTTGAATCAGACATTATTGCTGAAAATCAAAAAGAGCTTCCAGAAAAGCGGCTTGATTTAATTCCCGAAAAAGACCAGAAAGCCTGGTTTATCGCAAAAAAAATCAAGGAACTTCATGAACAAGGGGCAAATTGGAATGACTTTGCAATTCTTGACCGCTCTCGTACAGACCGCGATGTAATTACAAAGTACCTTGGTCTGTTAGGCATTCCTTACTCAGTCGACTTATACAAAGATATTTTTACAGATGCAATCGTAAATGATTTTTGCAGTTTCCTTAGAATTTGTGTTTATCCGTCTGATGCAAAAGCCTATGCTTCGTATCTTTGTTCGCCGCTTGCAGGTCTTACAGAAAATGAAACAGAGATGATTATTGCTGACCTTCAGGATTGTAATAAAGAAACCTTTAATCCTTTTGCAGAAGCCGATGAAATCATCAAAAATGATATCGGTACGCAAAGCTTTGAAAAATACAAAACTGCTGTTAGTTTCTACAAACAAATGAAATCACAAGTTCTTCAGGAGAGACTTACTTCGACCTTGAGTATTCTCTGGCAGAATCAGGGATATCGTTATGAAACAATGCATAATGAAAAGACCGCCTTATGTGCAGAACATTTTGATATGCTTTTTGAACTTGCACGACAGTCTGAAGAACAGGGAAAGACTGTAGCATGGTTTATTGATCAGCTTGAACTATTGAAACAGTCACTCAGTTCTGAAGATTCTGATATAGATGCTTCTGAAGTAAGCTACCCTATTGAACGGGAACAGGCAGTTCAGATTATGTCCATTCACAAAAGTAAAGGACTCCAGTTTAAGCATGTTTTTGTTTACGGCTGTACCGGAGTTAGCGCAAAAAGTGAAAGGGACATGTTCTTCTTTGATGAAGAAAATGGAGTTTCCATAAAACCTCAAAAAGACAACCAGAATTATTTTGTTCTTAAGCAGAAAGAAAAAGCACAGAATATGGAACTGGCGGAATTCCGCCGTATTATTTATGTAGCGATTACCCGTGCAGAAGAGGATGTTTATATAGTAGGAAGTTACAAAGCTTCAACTACATCAAAATCCATATTCCGGCTTTTTGAGAATAAAATTGCACAAACTTATCCCCCTGAAGTTACAGAGTCTTTTGTAAAAGGCTGCGGTTTTGATTACCAGAAAATTCAGCCTGTAGAATATAAGGATTTACCACTGTCATCTAACGAGGTTTCAAATCATTTTGATGCAAATGCAATTACAAATGCTGATGAAATCATTTACAAAACAAATCCTGTTGACCGAAAAACTCCGAGTTCCCTTGAGCCGGAATTTACCGCACCAGCAGACAGTGATTCAGGTGAAAAATACGAAATCAGCGATGATACTCTAAGAAGTGCAGATTTTACTGCTGCAGATTTTGGAACACTTATTCACTCTTATCTTGAAATGCAGGCAAAAGGAATCAGTCCAGATAAGTTCGAACCAGAGCCTAAATATTTCAAAAATCTTACAGATGTTCAGATTGCAGAAACAAAAGAAACCTGCAAAAAGATGTGTCGTGAATTTTCAGAAAGTGATATGGGTAAACAGCTTAGTTCTGCACAAACAAATGGTCGTTTCTGGCGTGCTGAATGGGGGTTCCGCATGTTCTGGAAATGCGCAGCAGCGCCGGAAGGAGCAATTTTTACCGGTTCAATAGATTTGATTTTTGAAAATGCTGATGGTACATATACTATCTGCGATTATAAATCAGATGCAGAAATTGATAGCGAAAAATATCGAACCCAGCAGGAATGCTATCGTGCCGCTGCTTCAAAAATCCTGAAAATCCCGGAAGAAAAAATTTCACTATTTCTTTATTATTTGAGGCACAAGGAATGCGTAAATATTTCAACCTAATTACATAAAAATCTTAATTGTATAAATGAACGATATGGAATATAATTGGGGCGGTAATTAGTTAAAGGTTTAACTACGAATTGTAAGGACAAAAATATGGAAAACAAAGAACTTATCGAAAGCGGCAAAGCCGTTCTTGGAATTGAATTCGGTTCAACACGCATTAAGGCTGTGCTGATTAACGACAAATACGAGCCAATTGCGGGCGGCTCTTACACCTGGGAAAATACTCTGGACAATGGTATCTGGACATATCCTTTGAGCCAGATTCACGAAGGTCTTCAGACCTGTTACGCTGACCTCAAAAAAGATGTTTCCGAAAAATACGGTGTAAAGCTTACTAAATTCCGTGCCGGTGGTATTTCTGCAATGATGCACGGCTACCTTGCTTTTGATAAAGATGAGAATCTGCTTGTTCCATTCAGAACCTGGCGCAATACAATTACTGGCCAGGCTTCTAAAGAACTTTCTGACCTCTTCAACTTCCCGGTTCCTGAGCGCTGGTCTGTTTCTCATTTGTATCAGGCTATTTTGAACAAAGAACCTCATATTAACAAAATAAACAATGTTTATACACTTGCCGGCTACATTCACTATATGCTCACCGGAAAGAAAGTTCTTGGTGTTGGCGATGCAAGCGGTATGTTCCCTGTAAAATACGAAAATGGAAAAGCTGATTATAATCCTGATTTCAAGGCTAAGTTTGAAGCTTTGGATGGCGTAAAATCTCTTGGTCTTAAGCTTGATTCAGTTTTCCCTAAGGTTTTGATGGCTGGTGAAGAAGCCGGTACTTTGACAGAGGCCGGTGCTAAGTTCCTTGACCCTACTGGTGATTTAACTGCCGGCATTCCATTCTGCCCTCCAGAAGGAGACGCCGGAACAGGTATGGCTGCAACAAACAGCGTTGCCGCAAAAACCGGTAATATCTCTGCCGGAACTTCTGTATTCAGCATGGTAGTTCTGGAAAAGGATTTGAAGAAGGCTTACCCTGGAATTATTGATATCGTAACTACTCCGGCTGGTCTTCCTGTTGCTATGGTTCACGCTAATAACTGTACAGGTGAGCACAACTACTGGATGGATCTTTTTTATGAAGTTGCTACTTTGATGTGTGGTAAAGCTAATGTGCCAAAAATCGGTAAGTTCTTTGATAATCTTATTCAAAAGTCTCTGGAAGCTGATAAGGACTGCGGTGGACTTCTCGCTTACAACTATCTTTCTGGTGAAACTATTACCGGCTTTAATTCTGGCCGTCCTCTTTTTGCACGTGCCGAAAATGCCAAGTTCAACGTTGCAAACTTCATGAGAGTTCAGATGTTTGCTTCTCTTGGAGCCCTCCGTGCCGGTATGAATATTCTTTATGATGAAGAAAAAGTACCAGTTGAAAGCATGACAGGTGCCGGTGGATACTTTAAGACAGAAGCCGGTCTTAAGTACATGGCTGCGGCTATGAAGACAAGCGTAAGTGCTATGGAAACAGCCGGCGAAGGCGGACCTTGGGGTATGGCCTTGCTGGCGGCATATGCTATTGATTCAAAAAACAACAAGTCACTTGATAACTTCCTGAATAATGAAGTATTCAAATCTTGCAAAAAAACTACTGCAGCACCTGAAAATGAATTAGTAGAAAGCTTTAATATTTTCTTTGACAGATATATGAAAGGCTTAGAGATTGAACGTGCAGCTGTAAATACATTGTAATCCACAAATATGGCTCCCAGCGAAAAAGGATGCCAGCAACGGGGATGATGTTGCTGGCACCCTTTTTCGCTTCCGCCATATTTGCATTATCGATTTATCAATATCATATTCATTAATAATGAGGAAAAAAAATGAATTACGAAACACTTAGAAATCAGGCTTACGAAGCTAATATGAAAATACCTGAGAACCATCTGGCTCTCTACACATGGGGAAACGTTTCTGCTTTTGATAAGGACAAGGGCGTTTTTGCAATCAAGCCAAGTGGAGTTCCTTATCCGGAGCTTACTCCTGAATCAATGGTAATTATTGACCTTGATGGAAAGAAGGTTGACGGTTCTCTTAATCCTTCAAGCGACACCCCTACCCACGCAGTTCTCTACAAGGAGTTTGCAATGAATCAGGGTGGCGAGGTTGGAGGTATCATCCATACTCACTCTACCTGCGCCGTAGCCTGGGCTCAGGCAGTGCGCTCAGTGCCACTCTTTGGCACTACACACGCAGATCACATTCAGAAGGCAGTTCCATGCACACCTTACCTCAGCCGCGAAGCTGTTGAACGAGACTACGAAAAGGAAACTGGTCTTTTAATTGTAAAGCACTTTGCAGAGCTGGGGCTTAATCCAAGCGAAGTAAATATGGTACTCTGCGGAGGCCATGGACCTTTTGCCTGGGGCAAAAATGCAGACAAGGCAGTTTATAACGGAACTGTTCTTGAAGAAATCTGTAAAATGGCTATGTACACCCTGCAGATTCGCCCGGATGCAACTGAGCTTCCTGATTATATCGTAAACAAGCATTATATGCGTAAGCATGGTCCTAACGCATATTATGGCCAGGGAAATAAATAAACATCGACATCTTGAGTTTATGTTCTCCCGTAAAAAATGCCCCTTGCCAACGGGATGATGTTGTCAAGTGTCATTTTTTACTCCGAACATAAACTCAAAATTCCCGTATTTGATTTCCCTGCCGTAACAGTGTTATACTTATAGAAATGAACCGCTCTACTTCTACAGATGCAATTGTACTTTCACTTCGGCCGCTGGGGGAGAATAATTCTTCAGTTACTTTACTTACTCCTGACGCCGGCATTGTTTATGCAGTTCTCTACGGCGGGCCTAAAAGCAGGCTGCGCTCTCTTGTCTCTCAATGGAACTCAGGCAAGGTCTGGCTTTATGAAAATCCGGAAAAAAATCAGATTAAAATCAGCGATTTTGAAGTAAACAACTATCACTCTTCTTTCAGTCAGAATCTCTTTAAATCTTATGCCGCTTCACTTGCAGCAGAAATTGCAATAAAAACCCGATGTGCAGGAAGTGCCGCACAGTGCCACCGCTTAGTTTCGGGATTTCTGGATGGTATGGAGCTTTGCGATGAAGAACAGAGCAGGCTCGGACTTCTGCGTTTTTTGTGGCGATATCTTGAATTACTTGGAATTCAACCGAATTCGCATGCCTGCTGTAACTGCGGTAAAACTTTTTTGGATACACGGTTTGCACCAAATGCTGTTTCATACTATAATGGTATGGAAAACAGTTTTATCTGTCCGGACTGCGTGGAATCGGGAGGAAGCAGTCAGAGCGGAAATATGATAAACGTGCATTTTAGTGCAGTTCAATATCTTTCTGCCCTCTCAGTTCTTTCCCCTTCAGAAGCAAGAAAACTCTCTATTGATCAGGAAGTTTACGGCCAGATTCGTCAGCTCGTTTTCTTTCTGATTGAAAATAGTATTGATCAGAAGCTGAACTCAATTGAAACTGGGATGGGGATTTTGTGAGAGGCGAAGCTTCAATAATTGACATATCAAAATGGGTAAAGAAGCCCGTTACAAAGCAACAGATTGAGCCGCTTTGTAATTCATTTAACATCACACCATTACTTGCGTCTGTTTTTGTCCGCAGAGGAATTACAGAAGGCCGCGACCTGCTTTATTATCTCGAAGATGATTTACGATTTCAGCATAATCCCTTTTGTTTTTCAGGAATGGAAGATGCAGTTGAACGAATTTTGCAGGCTAAAGAAGAAGGCGAAAAAGTTCTGATTTTTGGTGATAGCGATGTTGATGGTGTAACAAGTACCGCGATTCTTTATGAACAGCTTGTAAAAATGGGAATTGACGTTCAATGGAGACTCCCGCTGGAAGACGACGGCTACGGGTTAAATATAGCTGCAATTGATGATTTTGCTGCACAGGACGGAACTTTAATTATAACTGTAGACTGCGGTATTTCAAATAACGACGAAATTGCACATGCAAACGACCTTGGTATTGAAGTAATTGTTACAGACCATCATAATCCTCCGGAAAATCTGCCTGAAGCAATCATTATAATTGACCCGAAAATTGAAGATTCAAATTATCCGTTTGACGGAATCTCTGGTGCGGCTGTTGCCTATAAACTTGTAAGTGCGCTTCGTTTTGCTGATACGGATTTTTATGGTGCTGAAATCTGTATTCTTGAACTTACAGAAAATCAGGAAGAAAAGTGTTTTTATGCTGACTGTGTAAAAATTAAAAATCTTGTAAAAATCAAAGAACTTCACGAAAAAATTATTCCGGGTCAGACTTCGATTTATGACCTCAAACTCCCCTATTTTTTACAGGGACAGTTAATTTATTCCTGGGATTCAAAAACTACCCTTACCCTTCTTTCCCAGATTTTTGGTCGTGGAATTGAATTTAATCTGAACGACTTACGCAGCGAGATTTCACAAATTATCCCTGCAGTAAGTGGAAAAACTGCAGCACAGGTAAAAGCGCTTTCTCAAATTGCAAAATATAACGGTGAAACGAGTGAACTTATGAGCATTTATAATCTTTATGTCACATACTGTAAAAAGCTCATATCACAAAAAAAGCCGCAGCAGACATCAGATGAATTGAAAGACCTTCAGCTGGTAGCCCTTGCAGCCCTTGCAGACATTATGCCGATGAAGGATGAAAATCGTGTCTTTGTACGAAACGGTATTGCATCAATCAAAAAGCTGAGACCACGAGCAGGTCTTGCAGAACTCTTTAACAAATTAAATATCAATATAGATGCACTTACTTCTACAGATCTTTCGTGGACTGTAATTCCAGCCCTCAACGCTGCCGGCCGTATGGGAAAATCAGATCTGGCACTTAAGCTTTTAATTTCTGAAAATCCTCGCGAGCGTGAACAGCTTGCAAATACAATTTATGATTTAAACGAGCAGAGAAAAGAACTTGTTTCAGATGCCTGCTATAAGGTTCACGAAGCAGCAGAAAAAAGCCTTTCAATTCACTCAAATAAGCTTTGCATTTGTGTAGATCAGTGCATAAACAAAGGTGTTACCGGAATTGTGGCAACCCGCCTTATGCAGGATTTCAACGTTCCCACAATAGCAATCACTTATGAAAACGAAGTTTGTACCGGTTCAATGAGAAGCTGCCGCGGTTTTGTTGCAACTAACTTTCTCGATAGTCTTGGAGATATTTACATAAATCATGGCGGTCATAACTTTGCAGCAGGTTTTAGTTTCTATAAAGAAAATCTTGAAATCTTTTTGAGCAAAGTTCAGGCAGCAGCTTCATCTGTTATGCTTGATGATGAATGCTCTGATATTTTTGTAGATGCAGAAATTCCTCCAGAACATCTTACACCGGAAAACTTCAGTCTTATAGATACCTTTGAACCTTGTGGTGCCGAGAGTCCTGAGCTTATTTTGATGACCCGTGGAATCAAACTGATAGATACAATGGTGCTTGGAAAAAAAGAGCCTCATCATCTTAAACTTATTCTGGACACAGGGAAATATAAGATTCCTGCAATGTTCTGGGGTCAAGCTGAAAGGTTGAAAAAAGATATTCAAATCGGAAAAACCTATGATATACTTTATAATATGAGCCGAAATTATTTTAACGGCACTGTTACAAAACAGTTGATTATTAAAGAAATCCTTCCATCAGGAGCTATGTAATGAAAAAACTATTGCTTACTTTGTTCTGCGTCCTTCAAATCAATCTGATTTTTGCTGCAAATGCAAAATATGATTCTGAAAACTACAATCTGAATCTTGAATATAATGATGTAATAACCCCTGGTGATGCAATATTCGTACGAATGAATATAACAGTTCCAAAAAATCATAAAAAAAATAAAAATGAACCTGAAAAAAAAGCAACTCTCCAGCTTTTGCAGGATAAAAAGATTCTTGAATCAGCTCCCTTCTATCAGCTTAAATCTAAAAAAACAAATATTACAGAAATGCTTTGCGGTATTCCGGTTTCACTCTGGCTTAAAGATGGAAACTACAGCATTAAAGTTATTTATGCTGATAATGATTCTGACATCAAAGAGTTCATACTTCCAAGTCGCCTTGTAATGAGAACGTTTCCTGAAGAAGTGATTGAACTTGATGAACGTAATACAAGCATAAAAACTGATAACAGTCCTGAACGAGCTGCACAGATTGAAAAACTGAACAATATTCTTTTTACAACAATGCCTTCTGATGTCTTTTCTCTAAAAAGATTTACAACTCCAACTGAATCTCAGCGTTATACAGCTTACTGCGGAGACCGCCGTACCTATGTTTACACTAACGGGAAATCTTCTACCAGCCTTCACTATGGAAACGATTACGGAGTTCCAACAGGAACTGAAGTTCGTGCCTGTGCAGCTGGTAAAGTTGTTATGGCAGAAAACCGTATTTCAACAGGCTGGAGTGTTGTCGTAGAGCATCTTCCGGGCTTATACAGTTTGTACTATCACATGAGTGAGCTTTCTGTAAAAGAAGGTGATATGGTAACTCAGGGACAGCTGCTTGGAAAATCCGGCGCGACTGGACTTGCTACAGGTCCCCACCTTCATTGGGAAATCAGACTTAACGGCAGTGCTGTAAGACCAGAGTTCTTCTTAAATGATTTTGCATTTGACGCAGATTAGTAGATTGCCACGTCGCTATGCTCCTCGCAATGACGTCATTGCGAGCCGTAGGCGTAGCAATCTATAATTCTTGCACGAC
>CAMNIU010000231.1 GCA_946540605.1 uncultured Treponema sp. | reverse complement strand
AATCTGATTCTGTTTTTCATGATAGTCATAACTCAGAAGGACTTTTGCCCCTACAGAGAATTTCCTCCAGAGGCTAAAATCAAAAGAAAGTCCTGCGGCCGGAGCCACGAACTCGATTGAGTTTTTATTTATCTCTCCAATGCCACCAACCGCAACTTTCTTATATGAAGATGCATTCCCCAAAAGTTGAGCTGTTTTCTGTGAATATCCGAATTCATAAGTTTTGCGGAAAAGATATGCCCCTGTTTTTACATCCAGCATCCGAACCCGTAAAATAAAGCCGCTGTTGAATTCCTCAAGCTTTCCAAAAATTGCAAAGCGGGCGCCAAGCCTTTCTGCAACTGACAAGATTGTTTTTTCGCTTACGACTCCAGAGTTCTGAAACTTCAATTCCTTTTCTGCAATATCCATATGCTCACGGGTAACAAGCTTGAGTAAACCATCTTCTGCATAAATTGAATCTGCAAGCTGCTCACGAATATAGAGAGTCATCTTCTGAGTTGGGCTTTCAAAATCATCAATAACAAGAATTGATTTTGCGTCACATTTCTGAACAATGTCCTCCGCTGCACGTGCAATTACATTATCAATTTTCTCTTTTGCTGATAGAGAAAAATAGCAAAGCACAGAAATAAGAAGTAAGACTATTCGTTTATTCATAAGCACCTCCAGATTATTCAAAACACTCTTTGATGAAGCTTTCTTCCAGTAACTCTTCCAGACGAAAAATTGCACTTCTTTGCATACTTTCCTGGTTATAAGCCGCAATCTTCTCGCATTCTCCGTTGAATGAAGCAAAGGTCCGCCCGTTTCCTGTAATAAGGATTTTGATATTTGGGTAAGCCGAATAAACCTCATTCAATTTTGCTTCATTCCAGTTCACAGTAGCCGAAAGCTGATAGCGGCCGTCAGAAGAAATCAGAAAGCCCTTTTGCATCAATAATTCAGTTATTTTGCTATAGATTGAATTTCCCTTGTCTCCAGAGACCTTTACCTGAATTGCTGTAGAAGCCTTCAGAAGCATCAATTCGTTCATATAGTCATCCATTTTTCTGATAAAGGCTTCAAATTGCTCACCGCGTTTTGGAAATAAGGCGACAGCCTTTTCATAAAGTTCGGAATACTCAGAATAAAGGGGCCTGACTTTAGTAAGAAGCAGCAGTTTCTTGAGGGGCTCCATTTCCTTATCTTCCAGTTTTGAAAGCTGATTGCATTTGTCTTCAAGTCCTTTCATTTTCTGAGTAATAAGATCCCAGGCTTCTTTGCGATCTATAAAAGCACAAACATAAATCTTCTTTGATTTTGGCTCGGTCCAGGCATCTGTATATCTGACACAAAAAAGCTCTGTATCGGAATGAACAATTACGTTCTCCCGTAAATCTGAGCTTGTTCCATTGCCAGCTCCTGCCTGTCGGATTTTCTGATAGCTTTCGGACTCTGCAATAATTGTCTGAGAAAAATAAGCGCTCAATTCTGCAAGTGCAGACTTTTTAGCAGCTGGTTCTGTTGTCCCTTCCCCAATGGCTCGAACATATTTCTCAGATGGAAACTGCTTTTCAAGATTCAGCTTCCAGGTAGGAGCAGCCGCAAAACAGAGGGCTGAATACAAAATGTTTAGAGTTATAAAATAAATCGTCTTTTTCATATACAGCCCTCCTCACGAGAATTAGTCCTTCCCCAGAACCATTGTGTAATTCATCAGATAGTGGATTAAATCATCAACTACCTTGTCATCCTCGCCATTAAAGGCCTTTTTTATCTGCTTCTGATACAAATCCTCATCAAGCGAATAAACAACAAGGTAAGTGTACTTTGGTTCGCGGCCAGCCTTCTTATCAGCTTTTGTAATTCCGCGGAACCACCAGTCAGCTTCCTTATTCAGGCCAGAAACCGTAATAGCAGAAGCGCGAGCTGAATATCTTTCAACAGTCTCTTCAACATCACCGTCATCACCAACCAGATGAGCTCCGACAAAATCAGAAATGCCCTGCTTGATGGAAGCCGAAATCTGAGCACGAGCTTCAACCTGATCAGCCCAGTTAGAAACGAAATCCAGATTTTCACCCTGCTTTGTTACTACCCAAACATGTTTATCAATACCGAGAGCCTTTTGAAGAGCCTTCTGATTTGAAGTAAAAAGCACCTCCTGAACCCAATTCGGCTGAGTAACACCAAAAGCAGTTCCCTTATGCTCAATAATTTCAGTTGGACCTGATACATCCTTCATTTTTGGAGCACTAGCACAGCCCACAAAAGCAAAAACCCCAACCAAACACATTGCGAAAAAGCTAATAATCTTTTTCATGTTTATCCTCCTGCGCTGCTTAAAGCAACAGCTGCTGTTATACCAAAATATAAACTATGTCTATTCCCAAGTCACGGGAATAAAAAACAGATTATTAAATATCTTTTCGAAGAAGGCGAAGGGCTTTGGCTTCAATACCTCGGATTTCTTCGCGAGTTAGATTGAAATACATGCCAATTTCTTCCAGAGTGTGACTTCCAGTTCCATCGAGGCCGAAACGCATGGAGATAATTTCTCGTTCTTGTTGAGGGAGCTTGTCGAGAATTGTTTTCAGTTGTTTCTGGAGAATGGCATATGCATCCTTCTTATCTAGCTGAGGTTTCAGTGTGGATGGCATCGACTCTTCTTTTGGAGATTTTTCTTCTTCTGATTTGGACTCTTCGATAGGAAAGTCTTCTCCAACAGTAGCAATGAGCTCAGCATTGGAGATATGTATTCTATTTCGAACAGATGCCAGTTCCACATCTGTTATCACTTTGATTCCGGGTAAGAGAAGGAGTTCATTAATTATGAAACTTACTTCTTTACGAATACGTTCAAAGCAAACAATTACAGGTGTTACTTCCAGATTATCAAGAATGGAAAGTAATTCATTCCTAAATTGACCAAGTATTTTTCTGTCATAACTAAAAGATAAAATATCTTTTGAATTATCAAGAATGTAGTTCGATAAATTGATTCCAACAGAAATCAGATTAAGATTTCCGTCTGTTATCAAGGAAGAAATGATATAAGGAGCAATTGCAATGCGGCATTTATCAACAAGCCTATCAATATTCTCATAGTTTACTTTTGCTGAGTTTGCAATAGTTTCGAGAATAGAAATAATATCAGTGATATTTACTTCATCTTTCAACAAGGTCTTGAGAACTTCTTTTATGATTGAAACAGATTCTGATCCATGCTTTCTTGCAATCTGGTCGCAAAGGGCATGGTCAGAAAACATAATTTCATTAAGAAGTTCTTCTACATATTGAGTAGTAATGACTTCTGCGAGATTCTTCTTTATTTCTTCAAAAAGAAGAGTCCTGATAAGTTTCTCATGAGAAACAATGAGATATCCTTTTTCTTTTGCCTCTTCCTTTCTTGCAGAAGAAATCCAGATTCCTGGTAAACCATAAGTCGGGTCCTTAGCCTTAGTTCCTCTCATTTTGGATGAAACGTTTCCAAGATCAAGAATCAAAAGAGAATCTTTTTTGAGTTCATAACGTGCGGTTTCAAGTCCGGAGATTTTAATCACATATTCAAAGGGAGAGAGACTTTTATTGTCTTTTACTCTGACTGATGGAATTACAACTCCGTACTGTTCAAAAATATTTTCGCGAATTGAAGTAATTGTTTTCAGGATACTGTTCAATGAAGCTTCCTGACAAAGAGCGTTTCCTAGTTCAAGAGTAAATAAATCTATTTGTCTATATTTGTTCATATTCGATATCTCCTTATAGATCCCGAAACAAGTTCGGGATGACAGTTATTGCATAAAGCCTACGGTTTTCTTTCCGTATTCTTTTTCTTCCTGAGCCTTGCAAAGCTCCTGGATGATATATTCGCTTGTGACTTTTTCCGGCCGCATGAATCTAAGTCGTGAAGAGATATTTCCAAAATCACCGGGAGTAACACTGTCATATCTGCAGAGGCTTTGAATGACGTTGTTATCAAATTCAAACTGCGGGAAATATTTACTCAAAAGAGTTTCCACACCTTCAGCCTTAAGAGCCTTAAACTCAACCATGATGTGAAAACGGCGCTGCATTGCCTTATCCATAATTCCGCGCAGATTGGTTGTGCAGATTACAATGCCATCGTAATTTTCCATCTGAGTCAGAAACTCATTTGTTTCTGTGATTTCAAAACGCTGAGAGGCCAGAGACCTTTCCCGGAAGAAAGAATCAACCTCATCAAAGAGCAGAACCTTATTTGCTTTTTTAGCCTCCGAGAAAGTATTAGCAATATTCTTTTCAGATTCACCAACATACATACCAAGAATGTCAGAGGCATTTTTACAAAGAAGTTTTCTGCCAATTGAGTCTGCAATGTAATGAGCAAGATTTGTTTTCCCGGCACCACTTACTCCGTAAAAGAGGATTCTGATTCCCTGCTGGCTACCGTAAGCTTTACGATCATTTGCAATTGCGTTCTGAACCATCTCCACAATTTCATCTGCAGGTAGAGATGTATTGAGGACGTTTAAGTCATAAGCGGAGTTGGCAGCTGATTTGTTTTCATCCTTTTTCTCAAAAGGATTTTCAATTATCACAGATTCTTCTTTCTGCAGTTCCGGCTGATCATTAATCTGACGTAACAGATATTGATAATTCATAGCGTCCTCCTGTTCAGACAGAAAATATAAAGGTGTGCTTTTTAGAAAAGTTGACATTTCGGTCTGATGATATAAAATATAAAAAGGATTCATTCCCAAGGCACGGGAATGAAAGAGTGTTATTTTTTAGTAAATTAATATTGAGGATATATACAATGTCTCTAAATGGAATTGAATTAAGAAAGAAACTTGTAGAACTGGCCTTGGAATGGCAAAAAGAGTTTGGCGTAGCACCAGGTATATTGAGTTCTATATCAGAGTTTGATGCTGCTATGTTATTGGGTATGAAAGAAAGTGACTATTCAAATTTTATGCAGACGATTACTGCTGTAAATAAAGGATTTGATTTTAAATATAATGGACTTAGATACCAAATAAAAGCAAATCGCCCAAGTGGAAAACCCGGAAGTACAGTTACAAATGTACGCAAAGCCAGGAACTATGATTTCGATATATTGATTTGGATTTTATATAATACAGAATTCCAAATGGTAGAAGCCTGGAGCTGGAATGTCAAAGATTATGTTACTGCATTTGATTCTAAAGAGACTCTTAGACCTGAAGATATGCGAAGAGGAAAATTGTTATTTAAGAATTCAAATCTTCAAGTTATTTCCACAAAAACAGTGCATAAAAATAGTAAAGATACTAAACAGTACACATTTGAAGGTTTAGGTAAATATGTAGGAAAATGTTCATTTCCATATGAAGTTGTGAAATATTATGTTGAGAAGAATAAGAATATAACTTTCGCAGACTTAAAGAGAGCTTTTCCTGATGGAATTGAAATGAGTGGTACTCCTGTGTTTATTCAAGAATTAGAAAATGTTTCTAAGAAAGACTTAATAGATGGAAGAGTAAAAGATATCAATAATCCTATAATCTTATCTTCAGGTGAGAAAATTGTTGTTTCAAATCAGTATAACCCAACAAGGATAGATTATTTTAATAAGGTTGCTCAGAAGTTGGGATTTAAGGTTTCTTGGAGGGAAAAATAGATGGCAGTAGATTTCACCGAAAAAGCAAAACGCTTTCAAGCAATTGATGAGATTATCGCATCTGGACGGAAACTAAAATGGAATGAAATGATTTCGGAGATGAACGATAAGTATGATCTAAAGACAAGTAAGTCTTCCTTCTTCCGTGATATCGAAGAACTCGAGGAAAAATATGGCGCTCCTATAGATACAGATTTTGAAACAAATGGATACTTCTACACAGATCCTAAATATCGCCTACCAAGATTTTACACAGATGAAAATGCAGCAAAAGCTGCAAAACTTATAAAGACTCTAATGGATATGGTAAAAAGTAATCCACTCTATAAAGAAGCTCAGGAAGTTTTTGAATCACTAGCAATTGAGAATCATGATTTATCAATTGAAAATATTAAGATCAATAAAAAGCCGGAGAATGACAGAATCATTTTTGTTGGAGCACCGAACAAAGAAATTCCTGCAGAAACCTGGAGACTTATAGATCAGGCATTAAAAGAAAACCGAGTCATTACTTTTGATTATCAGTCTCTTACAGATGATAAGCCAAAGCCTCGCAGAGTTCAGCCATGGCAGCTTATATTTGATAATGGTAACTGGAACTTACATGCGCTTGATGTTGCAAAGAATGCCCGTCGCCGATATACCCTCAGCGAAATAAAAAATCTTAAACTCACAAAAGATGTTTTCTCTTTACCAAGAGACTACGATTTTAGAAAAATGACACGTGGCTCTTTTGGATGTCTTTGTGATAAGAACTATGAAAACTACAAAATCCATCTCCATGGATATCCAGCTCGTTTTGCAAAGAAAAGTGTATGGGGAGAAAATCAAACTATTGAAAAAGACAAAAAGAATCCTGGACCAAAAGGCGACGGTATAATTCTAAGTTTCCGAAGCAACCAACGCGAAGCTATCTGGACTTGGGTCTGGCAATGGGCAGATGAGGCTTTGCCAATAGAACCAAAAGAGCTTGTGGATAATTGGCTAGAGCGGCGAGAAAAAGTTAATAAATTAAAAATATAAAATATCAACTTTTGTAATATGTAGTCCTTCTTAATAATAGAAGGAGTATTTATATGGAAAATCCAATTTTATTAGAACTTGGTTATGGACTTATTCCATTAGTTGATAAAGAGAAAGGAAGTATCTTATTGGAAGATATTTCAGCATTAAGAAAAAACGATCCTAAAATTCCAAAGTTTAGAATTCAAGACAATATGCAGCTGGAACCTTTTCAAATTTCTATTGGCCTTGAAGGAAATATTGAAAAACCTAGATTTGCTAGCGAAGTCTTTTCGCTTGATGAAAAAGCTGATGCATCAACAATTATGGATTGTATATTGCAATATTTTGAAAAGCATCCACAATTATATTTAAGAAAGCATTTTAGAACAGGAGAAAGCTTATCGTTTACTTTTGAAAGACCTTCTAGAGGAGACTTCCAAATTAATTTGATGCTGCCCGATTATCCAACATTTTGGAATCGCTCTTATTCTTTTGATAAAGAGATAAAATCAAATTGTAATTATGCATATTTTATTACGGAAGTTTCAAAGTACTCGGATGAAGTATATAAAGTTGAGATAATAAATACATCAGTTGCTGATTATGATAATAGATACTATCTTGCTGGTAGATTTAAGTTCTACCTGAAAATCGGGGACACCTTAAATTTCCTCTACTATGATGATGCTGAAAAATATCAGGTAAAAGCGACTGTTGTGAATCTGGCAAATAATACAATTGATTTATCTTTTGATAAGTGCATAGAGATTCCAACGCCTTTCCTTGAATCTAATATAAGTAATAGATGTAATTGGTTTTGATTTCCAAGATTTAATAACAAACTATTCAAAAATCAAAAAATCAAAGTTGTTTTCTGCTTTTTGAGGGTTTATAATTAAAAGGCTAAAGCAACAATTTTTATTGTTGCTTTAGTATCCTTTTAATATAAAAGGAAAAAAAGTGTTGAAAAATTAAGAAAAAATATCAACTCTAATAAAATTCATTCCTAATAATCTATATTTGACAATAAGGAGATATCTTTTATGAAAAAGATTATTTTTTGTGATATTCCAATGAAGAAATACATGAATACAATGGTTTATGCCGGTTCAGGTAATACTAATATTTCTTATAAGGAACCTGTATATTATCCGATTAATGCAATTCTTGCTGAGACATTGAAAAAAGATGATGAGGTTAGAGTTATCCTACTTCGTACTTTAGATAAAGGCGGAAATTGTGGAAAAAATAGCGGCCTTTTTATGCAGGAACTTGATGCCATTAATGCTGAAATTGGTGCTAAAATCACTTATGAAACTCTGGATTCTGAATTTAAGGAAACTAAAGATAATCACGAAACAAGATTAAAAAATATGCTGGATAAAATTGAGGAAAATTCTGAAATTTATGCAGACATCACTTATGGACCAAAGCCTTTACCAATGATTCTTATGTGTGTTATTTCGTTTGCAGAAAAATTCCTGAATTGTGAAGTTAAAAGTGTGGTTTATGGAAAGGTTGATTTTGATGATAATAATAAACCATGCAATCCAGAACTGTATGATGTTACTTCATTGTATTATTTAAACAATCTTACAAGTTCAATGGTCGCAGATAACGGAAAAGATGCTAGACAAAGTTTAGATGAATTCTTCTCTTTATAAGGTGGGGCATATGATAAATAGCGAAGCCAAACTAAAGAAAGAAGAAGAAATTCTTGCAATATTTACTAAGATTCAGGCAATAACAGATAAAGAATCTCTTGATTATAAAAAGCTTCTCCAAAAAATATATGCTCCAATCTGGGATTGGACTCTAATGTGTTTTAAAGAAGAAGATGTCTGTAAAGCCTGTATTGAGATTACTCACTGTGTAAGACGTTCAGTCGAAAAATACAAGGAACAGGAAGACTCATCATACATAGGATTCCTCTATACCTGCTTAGCAACAGAAATTCAGCATAAGAAGGAAAAGGCAGAAGTCAGAAAATTCCGGATGTGTACTAAGGATGAATATAATAGAGCTGTTGAACTTGTTGAAAAAGCGAAACAATTGGGAAAAGACCCTTCAAAAGTGAATGTTCAAGCCTGGCTTGCAAAACAATCTGGATTGACACCGGATGAAGTAAAAGAGTTGGTTATTAAATATCATCAATCTCAGCTTGTAGAAGAACAGATAAAAGATATTGAAGATGGATCTGAAACCTCTATTTTTGAAACAGAAGCTGTTCATAATAATTATTTGACACCTGAACAGAGTCTTTTCAAAACAGAATATGCTCTAGAAGATATATCAATAATTGAACAGGTTTTTGATAAATGTCAGGAGAGGCAGAAAGAATATCTTTCAACTTTTATTACATTGAGGCTTCTTCAAGTATTGGAAAGAACCTTTTTAATTGCACAGATTGTAGAACTATTACAAGAAAGAAGTTTCTTGGATGTAGATTTACTAAAAGTTTTTCTTTCTCATGAAGCGCTGCCGACTCAAGGTGAATTGGCTGCTAAATATGGGAAAGATGAAGGATATATAAGTAATCGAATTTCTGAATTTTTTGAAAAAGTTCAGAAAAAAATATCAAGTTAATGACTTTTTGCTACTAGATTAAGTAATAACAGTAAATGGGATAACCCCAAAAAAGGAGAAAACACTATGGCATTCGATCCATCAAAGTACACAGTAGCAAAGGCAAAACCTCTTCCAGTCGTATTACTTCTGGATACGAGTTCAAGTATGAATGCAGGCGGTGAACAGTCAAAAATAGCAGAACTTGATTCAGCTGTTCGTGAAATGATTAAGGATTTTGCTCATGAAGAGCAGCTTGAAACTGAGATTCAAGTATCCGTTATAACTTTCGGGTATGAAGGAGTAAAACTTGCGTTACCATATACCAATGCATCTAAGGTTGAAATGAAAAAATTGGAAGCGCAGGGTAATACTCCAATGGGAACTGCTCTTCGTATGGCAAAAGATATGATTGAAGATAAGGAAACAACACCTTCTCGTGCCTATCGTCCTTTAGTCATTCTTTGTTCAGACGGGGAACCAAACGATGACTGGCAAGAGCCTATGGATAAGTTTATAAAGGATGGCCGTTCTTCAAAATGTGACCGCATGGCTATGGCAATTGGTAGTGATGCAAATGAGGCCGTGCTTAAGCGCTTTATTGAAGGAACAGAGAACCCGTTATTTTACGCAAAAGATGCTTCATCAATGCACAAGTTCTTCAAGTTTGTCACTATGAGTGTAGCAACAAGAAGTCATTCGCAGAATCCAAATGTGATTATGAAAATCGAACCACCTAAGGAAATTGTTGAACCAGTGGCTGCAATTCTAGATACAGGAAGTTATTGGTAATACAAGGTTGAAGGTGGGGTTTATGAAGAATTTTCTTGTGACATGGTATGGCATTACAGATTTTAAGTCATCACTGGGGTTTGAAAAAAGTGGCCCTATTTTAGGAGCTTTAGCAGACGGTAATTATACTGATGTTATCGTTCTTGGCTACACAAAACATGATGACAGCATTTCTAATGAAGAATTTAAATCTAAACTGAATGAAGTTAGCGCTTCGGATGATCCTGATGCGAAATTTAAATTCACATATGAATATGCGAACTGTTCTGCCGCACACAAGCATTTCATAAACTTTATTGAGGAAAAAATCTCCGAAATGGGAAAATCTGTTTCGGTAGGATTAATATCTGTCACACTTTCTGAACTCAATGATTCTGAAGGAATTTATAGTGCAGCAGTTCAAGCATTACAACACATTTCAAATTTACAAATTGAATGTCGTGTTTCTATTTTCTTGAGTTCTGGAACTCCATTAATGGCTTTTTCATGGGCTCTGGCTGCCTTCAAGTTTCCAGGGCTTTCAAAACGTCTTATTGCCAGCTCAGATCCAAGAAAACCTCCAGTACCTATTATGCCTCCAAAGGAATGGTTGGCCTGGAATTCTAAACAGAATCCGAATCCAAAAGACGAGAACAAAGCTGACACTTATGATGTTATATATACTTTGTTTGGAGAACAGAGAATACCTGCATTGTTAGGTGTAAATCATTTTAATTGTAAAAAGCATGTATTCGTATCATCTGGAAATTATGATGCAGAATGCATGAGAAAATTTCTACCAGAGAGTTGTGAGTTCTCACAAATAAAAGCAGACCCTTATAATCCTAGTGATGTGTTTGATAAAATAATTAAGGACTCTGCTGAATTACCATGGGATGCAAGAATCGGTTTTAATTTGACCGGTGGAACAAAATTAATGTATGCAGGTGCAATGAACGCATGCCGTAAACTCGGCGGTGTTCCTTTTTATGTAGGAGGCAAAGAACTAAAAATCACTTATTTGAATGATTTTGTGACAGAAGATTTAAAGCCAATTACAAAAGTAGAGTCATTTATTTTAGTAAATAGTAACGGGCTTGGTATTTGTGATTATGGTCGTTCTGGTGCTGATGATGAAGATTCAATTGCAATGACCGATGAGATGTGGAAAGCCCGAAAGAAAATAAATTATTTATACAATGATATTCAAGATATGAAGAGAAGAGATTGTTATTATTCTCTTTCGATAGAAGATCCATGGCATCCAGAAATTTTAGAATTGGCACAAGGGCCTTATTGTGTAAGTACAAAGGCTGTAGATTATACATTTGAAGATGAATCTCAGTTTAGTACATACATTAAAGGCGGCTGGTTTGAAGAGTATGTATATAATCATCTTTATCCACTTTATGAAAAAGGAAAGTTATTTGATATACGACATGGAATAAAAGTTGATTTCAATAAAGCTATCTCTGAATTTGATTCAGACCATTACATCTACCAAGAGATGGATGTTGTATTCACGAATGGTAAACGTCTTTTTATTGTAGAATGTAAATCAGGTAGGCCTGAAATAGAACATATAGAAAAGCTTTCTACAATTGCTCGTTATTATGGAGGAATTGAAGGAAAGGGCATACTTGCTTATTCGAAAACTCCAGATTCACATATCCTTGATAAGAAAATTAAGGAAACTCCGAATGTTGAGATTGTTTCTGGAGATGATTTAATTGAGCAGATTAAGAAAATTATTGGATGTGAAAATGATTAATGTAGTAATTGATAAATCAGGAAGTATGAATACATTGGGAAAGCCAGAAGTAATTCAATCAATCATTAGAGAAATACAATTAACAGAAGGAATTGATTGTAATTTTTTCGTTTGGGGAGAAGATGTAAGATTAGCTTCTGGAACAGAAGAAACAATAAGTATTGATTTCAATGGAAAGTCTTCAATTCAAGCTTTGCTAGATTTCTTAAGAAATAACAATGATTCATGTTTACTTTTAACAGATGGTTTTTCTAATGATGATAAGTCAAATCTAACTGCATTTCTTAGGGATAATTCTGGTTCAAAACTTAGAGTTGTATTGGTTGGAGCTGATTCAAGAGTAATTAATGGACAGTCTTTTTTCCCGGAAAATATGATTGTGTCAGAGCAGAAAAAATACATATTTAATGCTATTGAGGTTTCTGCAGCGATCGAATCATTAAACTATTAGGATATAGACGATATGTGGAATACAAAATGGAAAGGAGCCTGTGCTGAAAGCATAGGACCTTTACACATAAAACAAAAATTACCTATGCAGGATTCTCATTATTTATTCTTGTCAAAAAAATGCTTTATTGCAGCAGTTTCTGACGGGTTAGGAAGTAAGGCTCATTCTGATTTTGGTTCTAAGACTGCATGCTGTTTGTTTGTAAAGTTGGCAAAAGAATGGATTGGGGTTCGGGACAAATCGCCGGAGGATTTTACTTCTCTTTTTGTAAAAAAATGGGTTTGTGAAATTCAGAAGAGCTCTTTTGATGTTAGAGATTGTTCGGCAACCTTTTTGGGGGCAGTATATCACAATAGTACTCTTTACCTTTTCCAGTTAGGAGATGGAATGATTTCTTGTATTTTTGATGATGAATCAAAAAATCTTGTGATGACAGATGCAAAAGACGAATCGTTTTCTAATATGACAAAATCACTGCGAAATGAAGTTTTACCTAATGATTGGATAATTAGAACGATTTCTGCAGAAGACTTGAAAAGCGTTTTTTTGTGTTCAGATGGAATTTCTGATGATTTACAGAAAGGTGCAGATGTTGCATTTGTTTCAGAATTGACAGAACAGTATTTGTCTAAAAGCAGTAACAAAATAAAACATGATATGAAAAACTGGCTATCACATTGGCCTGTTCCAAGACATAGTGATGATAAGACTGCAGTCTTTGTTTGTAGGAAGGATAGAGCATGAATATGGAAGAAAGCACAGAAGAAGAAAGTCTCACAGTAATTGATATGGAAAATAGGGTATTCCATACTTCCTCTGAAATTGGGCATGGTGGTCAGGGAATCGTTTATCATGTAAAGGATGACATGGATATAGCTGTCAAAATTGCAATTGACTCAAATGGATCACCTGTTGTTGATCATAATGTAATAAAAGAGATTTCTGAACGCCTAAATAATATTCGAAGACTTCCAATTCCAAAGGATATAAATCTGTCACAACCATTGTCTATTTTAAAAAGTCATGCAGGTTATGTAATGACTTTTATGAATGGAATGAAAAGTTTTGAGTCATTCTTAAAATTAAAAGAAACAGTAAAAGAAATCCCTTCTTGGTTATGTAATGAGGAGGGAAAACCTGTTGAAAATGCTGAAATCTGGGCCAATTATTGTATTTCTGGAGGATTAAGAACACGTCTTCAAGCTCTCTATAAAGTATCTGAATTATTAGCTGCTTTGCATATGAATGGATTAGTTTATGGTGATATTTCTGCCGGAAACTTGATGTATAAGGAAAAAGATCAAAATATTTCTGGTGGACTAATTGATGCAGATAATATTAATTTTGCAGGAAAAGGAAAAACATATTTTACTCCAGGATATGGAGCTCCAGAGATTATTAATGGTCAGAATGGTGCAACTATATTCTCTGATTCCTACGCTTTTGCTGTAGCAGCATTTTATATTCTTACCATGATGCATCCATATAAGGGAGAGAAAGTTATAGGTATTAATGACGAGGATGATGACTGGGCGAAGACCGTAACAGTTCAAGCTCAGAAAGATAATGGTGATTTTAAGGATGATGGAACACTCCCTTGGATTTTTGATCAGGAAGATGATACGAATTCTTATGGTAGTTATGAACAGGTCATGGAGCTATTTCTAACACCTGAATTAATGGCACTGTTTGATAATACGTTTAGAGTTGGACATACAAAACCAGAATTAAGAACTCCATTAAACCGATGGCCACTTGCGTTCGCTCGAGCTGCAGATAAGACAATAAGATGTAGTTCTTGTGGAATGACATATTACTATTCTGATGAAAGAGATGAATGCCCTTATTGTTCTGGAAAGACCGGTGATATTTTAAAGGTAACAACAAATAAGGCTAATGGTGAGAAATCGATTTTTGTTCATGAATTGTCGGATGAGCAGGAAGTTGAAATTCCTTCTAGATGCTTTGAACCTTTCAGAATTGGTAAAGGTGATGAACCTGTTATTGGCTTAAAAAAGAAGGGAAATACTATTGAGATAATAAAACTAAATGACTCAATTGTTCCTTATATCGTATTTGAGGATGGTAAAGAAGAAACTCTCATTGGAAAAAGAATATTAAATAAGAATTCTGTATTTATTGTATTTTACAAAGACTCTATGTCCGAAAAAGTTCGGATTGAAGTTATTGGAGAATAAGTTATGAAGTTGAATGAAATAAGATATGGTGAACATTTCCAATGTCGTATTGAACCTTACTCAGATAATTCTCCGGATATCCTAAATGCGAAAGATGGTAAAAGAGTCTCTGTAGGTCAAATTTTAAGAGACAATAGAATTCCTGACGCTTATATTTTAGATATGAAAGGAGACTTAAAGATGGTAAGAATCACAAAATGTGAAGAATTACCAGCTTTAGAAAATCGACTTTCTTCAGGAATCCCAAATTTATTTGAAATAACAGATTCTCTATCTAATAACAGCTTTGATATAGAAGTTGTTTTCTTCAGCGGATTAAGAACAATAAAACAAGAATTTATCATTAATTTGACTGACGAATTATTGGATAAAGAAAATCCGCTCTCAGCAAAAAAGAATGGCATTAGAGGAAAGACATTATTTGAGATTGGAAAAGCTTTTGAGTCTGAATTTTCAATTGGTTCAAAGGAAGATCCTTTCTACTTATTTGTTGGTTCTTCAGCGACAATAAACTCTTTCCAGGATGATTCAGCAGAATTAGGAGATTTTTCTTTAGTAAGTAAAAACAGACAACTTTTAGTTAAAGGTTCTGAAAATAAAGGAGAGACTTACTTTTTTGCTAAAGGTGTAAAAAATAGAACTCCAAGAAACTTTGATAATTCTGTATGTCTTTTACATGGAAAAATAAAATTTAATGATAAAGGTGCAGAAACAATTTCACGCTTAAATGCTATTGAAATTGAAAATGACTTGAAGGACGGTAGCAGTTATATTGGAAAATGGGACCAATATAATAATATGATAGGAGAAAGACTCCTTAAATCATCTAGAAAAGTTGGATACGTTGCTGTATCAGGGAAACCAGAACCTATCGGTGATACACATACACTGCGATTCTGTTTTTCAGCTAGTGCGAATAAAGGTGATATTAATGAGCTGTCTGTAGATCTTGATAGAGTAGATATAATTCAAGAACTTCCTCCATATTTGAAAAATTATTCAATGACTTATGAAGAATGGATAAAAGAAGATGTTGATAAAAAGATTTCCCAAGAAGATACTATAAAAAGGCTTTCGAAGGAAGAAAAACAACAGGAAAAGGAAACAAAGCTTTGGAGTAATTTGAAGATTGTCTCTATTGGTCCTGATTACATTGATATTAAAACCAAAAATAGTGTAAAAGCAGGAACTGTACCAAAACGAGGAGACAATGGAGATTTATTTATTGTTCTTTCAATTTTCGGTGATCAAATTCAGGTAGAAAGAAGACGCCGCGCACGACAAAATATTGTTCAAGGAAAAAGTCAGATTAGTGGATTGGCTTTAATTCTTGATGGGAAGCAGTCTGCAAGTCTTTCAGTTCCAGGAATTAATCGAAGCCAGAAAAAAATGTCTGCAAAGGTTCAGAATAAAATTTTTGAACACGAGCCAACTATTAATCAGGCAAAAGCTGTGTCTCTAGCTTTGAATAGTCCTGATGTGACAATTATACAGGGACCTCCTGGAACAGGAAAAACAACAGTAATTTGTGCAATTATTGAATCGCTTAATGAAGATTTCCAGAAAGGAAATAGAATTGCTGGAAAAATATTGGTAACCAGTCTTCAGCATGATGCTGTAAGTAATATTAATCGCAGACTCTCAGTAAACTCTCTTCCATCAATTAAATTTGGTCATTCTCGAGAGGAAGACGAATACAGTTTATCAAATACAGAGGATCGTATAATTCAATGGAGTATTAAGAAAGCCAACGAAATTGAGAAATCAAATCCAGCAATTGAATCATCAATGGATTTAAATAATCTTCAGAGTTTATTTCTAGATTATCATAAATCTCCGTCTCAAGAGATGGAAAGAAAACTGTTGATGGGAATAAAAAATCTCTCTCCTAGATTTGTAACTGAATCAATTATAAATCGAGTTGAAGCTTTGTTGGATGATTCTACTAGACTAGAAAATTCGTTTTCAAATGAACAGATTATTAGTTCTCTTTATTCTCTTAGAACAGACGGAATTTCTTTTAAGGATGATGGAGTATACAGGGCTTTAGAATTAGCTGACATCTTGAAGGAAAATGGACAGTCTATTTCTACAGCTCTTGAAAAAGCTTGTCGATGGGTGCCGGAAGCTCCACTTGATTTTCTCGAAGAGCTTGAAGAATATAAAGAACTTCTTATTGATGAATATCTGCCAGCTAACGATTTCCGCGTAAGAAAAGAAAACCTGGCAATTAATCAGATTCTTGATGAGGTAACAGAAAGAATAAAGAACAATCCTTTAGATCCCGCAGAAAAAAAGAATGCTGTATTATCAAGTTTTATCAGTGAACTGAGAACAAATCCAGAAGGAGTTTGGAATACGCTTCTAGAATATAATCCTGTTTTTGCAGCAACAGTACAGCAAGTAGAAGGAAGTGAAATATCTAAATCAAGAAGAGGTATGGGTTTAGATACAATAGAAACTGGAGAAACTCCTTATGAATATGTAATTGTAGATGAAGCTGCACGTGTTGCTCCGCCTGATCTAATGATACCTTTAGCAAAAGGAAAACATATTATCCTTGTTGGTGATCAGAGACAATTACCACAGCAAGTTGATCAGGTAATTGAAAGACAATTGGAAGAAGCAACTGCAAATAAAGAAGAAATCGCATATTTGAATGAAAGTACTTTTGAAAGATTATTTAATCAGTTGGAAGTAACGAAAAAGATTACATTGGATAAACAATACCGCATGCATCCATTATTAGGAAATTTTGTAAGTGAATATTTCTATAAATCACATGGTGAAGGTTTTGATTCTCCTTTGGGACCAGAAAAGTTCACACATAATTTACCGTTTGTTAGTGGAAAAGCTGCTGTATGGTGTGATGTTCCTCATGATGAGGGTGATTATAAAGAACAAAAGAATAATATGAAAAGTCGTTATAGAACGGCGGAAGCTAGAGTTGCTGCAAAAATGCTAAAACAATGGCTTGATAGTGATACAGAAAAAAAGAAAACTTTTGGAATAATTAGTTTTTATTCTGCTCAATGTGCTGAAGTAAGAAACGAATTAAATAACCTCGGAATATGTAATAAGAATGGAGACTTTCTTGATGAATACAAATTTGTTGAATCGGATGATAAGTCTGAAGAAAATGAATTTGGTGAAAAGATGGAGTTGAAAGAAAGAATCAGAATAGGAACAGTAGATGCCTTTCAGGGTATGGAATTTGATGCAGTAATTCTGTGTGTTGTTCGAAGTACTTCAGAAAAAATTTATACTAATGCATATAACAAATATTTAAGAGATTCAGAAGAGGGGGAAAAAGAGCAGCAGCGGCTTTTCGGCTTTCTTATGTCAAAAAATCGATTATGTGTAAGTATGAGCCGTGAGAAGAAAGTTCTTGTAGTTACTGGAGATAAAAAGTTATTTTCCAGTGAAATTGCGAAAACAGCAGTTCCAGAACTAAATGCTTTCATTGAACTATGCGAGAATAATGAATTTGGTAAAGTAATCAGTGCTAAAGATATAATTAGTGGGGCAGGTGTTTGATTATGGAAAATAAAGATAATCCTTTTTTCGACTATTATAAATCAAAATTTCACAATATCATTCATAATAATTTCAAATCAGATAAATCAGTGTTTCCAATAGTAAAAAACACAATTACAAATTTATTATGGCCTTGTGCTTTATATAGAGTTGAAGTTCAATCGTCAAAAATGCTCCTGGATGTTTTTGAAAGAACAGTGTTGGGGTTGGCTGAATGTAAAATTACTACAACAGGTGAAGTGTCATCTAATATGAAAATGACACCTGAAATAATTGAATTTATTCAAAATAGATTGGTTTCTAAAACACTTCTGAAGCCTAATACTTTCGAAATCACAGAAAAAGGAAGTGAATGCTTACAAAAAGTATTATCAGAGCAAAATTCAGAACCTATTGTTGTTTGTATTTTGAAAGATTTAATCTCAGGAAAACTTCTTGATTATGCAGAAGTAAATCCTCCATTGAATTCGATAAAAGGTTTTTTCCCAGGAAAAGAGAGTGATCCATATGTTAGATATTTTCTTCCCGGAAATCCTAATGAAAAGGCTGACCTGGTTTTTCCTGAATCGCTCAATATTATAGAGAAAAATATGGCATTAAAACCTGAGCCAGCTTTGATTTTACGTGCTATAAGAAGGTTTAATAAATTTGCTGATGATGAAAATAAAATTCCTTTGAACAATTCTTCAAATAAGGCAGAAATTAAAACAGAGGAATACGTATTGGTTGCAACAAACGCATTTGCAACTACTGCGGGAGACATATATTCAACTGATGTTACTGGTATAGGCATATCTGATAATTATACAGATTTCATTCGTGAAGCAGATAGTGAAACAAATCCATGGTTAAAGAAGATATTTGATAATGGAAAAATAACGCAAGATGCTGATAATGAGGAAACTATAAGTGATGACCCAAGATTTAATTATCCAAGTGTATCGAAACCTTTATTTGAAACATATAAGAAAATTGAATCAATAAAGAATGTGAATATAAAAGAGGGTGTGACAGAGCGTCAGGAAATTCAAAGAAAAGGAGAACAAATCATTTATGATTTATATTCAGCCTTTGAAGATGTGATGAAGTTACATTATCAGAATAATCATGATACAAATGAAGAAGATAGTAGAATAATAGTTGCTGATGAAGAAGCCAGAATGCTGAATAAACAAATGCTTTCTGAAACAGAAGCTATAGATTCCAGTACTGTTTTGTATTATCCGTTAGCTGAAACTCTTGGATTTGAACTGACAGAACAAGAAAAGCAATCCTTAAAAGTTTACAGGGGAAAAATTAAGGAAATGAGAGATGATGGCCAGTCAGAATTTGCGCCACTTCTATGTCTTATGCTAGCTTATGCTAATTCGCAAGATGAAACACCGTTGGATTATCTTTGTGAGAAACATCCAGATTTTATTTCTCAATTATTATCATTAAAAGAGTTACGTGATAAAACACACATGGCTCATGGACCAGGAGTTGCAGCAAATGAAATAAAATATGAAATTGTTTCAAAATATATGAATCTAGTTTTTAGTTATTCGACAATACTTTGTCCTGAACTTAAAGATGATATTAAATCAATTTCTGGATTTAGAATTCAAGATGTGGAATATGAGAAATTCTCAGCAAATTATAATCAACGCTTTAATGCAAAGCTGAAATTGTATAAAACATTTGGTAATTCTACAATTAATTCATTAAATTCGAATATTGTTAATCAAATGATCAATTGTAGTATGAGCTTAAAAGATAAGAAATATATTGTTGGAAGTATTTGTTCAGTTATGCAGCAAATATTTGAAGAAAGTATTGTCTCAATATTAAGAAGAGTGAACCCTCCAGTAAAAGAACAAAGAAATACAAAATATGCATCAGAAAAATGTAAAAATGCTGGATTTTACCTAACTTCTGGTGTATTACCAGAATCTCTTAATACAGTAAATTATAGGAGAGTTAATAAAGCTGTATGTGGAGCTTGTGATACATTGGGTGCAGCTGTAATTGGTTTTATTCTTTTAGCTGATGATAGAGAGTTAAAGGATATTTCATCAAGACATCCAGAAATGATTATTGATATAGATAAACTTTTAAAACAACGTGGTCATAAAGACGTGAGAGAATATTCTTCAGAAGAAGTATCAACTTTTGAGAATATCTACACTTATATAATAAAAGAGATTTTAAATTTCATCGAATAGGAGTAATAAAATGGGATTTTTTAGTAAGAACAACAAACAGAAAGAATTAGAACTTCAGAAGAAGGAAGAAAACTTAAATTACAAGGCAGAATTACTGAAAGCACAAGAAAGCAATCTTGAAACTGCAAAACATGAATTTGATGAAGCAAAAAAACAAATCTCAGAGAAATTAGACTCAAGAGAAAAAGAAATCGATGAAAAAGAAATTGAACTAAATAAAGCTAAAATTGATTTTGAGCCAAAACAAAGAGAGGCAGAATCTGGATTTGCAAAACGAAATTCAGAAACAGATAAAAAAATAGAAGAAAAGATTTCAAATTATTCAAAAGAAATTCTTAAAAAACAAGAAGAATACGGAGAAAAATTACACACTTTGCACCAGCAGATGGAAGCAGAGCATGAAGCAAAACTTGTTGAGCAGACAAATAAAAGAATTCAGGAAACAGATGAAGAACTTCTTGAAAGACGAAATCTTCTGGCAGAACAGGAAAGAAAGCTTCGGGAGGATGAAAATCGCCTGAGGAGTAATCAGGAAGAATTAGATCAGGAACGTCGAGAACATGAAATAAATAAAGATAAACTTGATGCTGCAAAACAGAATATTTTGAATAAAGAACAGTCTCTTGACGAAAAAGCAAGAGAACTTGCTGATGCTCAGATTCGAGAATTAACAGCCAGACTCGATAATTATAAGCAAGAACATGACCGTCTTAGTAAGGAACGAGCAGATCTTGAGACACAGATAAATTCTTTTAATGAAATTAAAACACGTTTGGGGGGCAAAGAACCCGAAGTTATTCTTACAGAAATCCAGAGTCTTCGAAGACAAGTGACGGATTTCGAACGCGAACTTGCCTCATATCCAGATGATGTTTTGAATGAGATTGCTAAAAAAGATACAGAACTAAAAAATCTTTCTAATCAGAGAGATGTTTTGAATCAAGAACTTTTAGATGCTAAAAACGTTTTGTCCTCACGAGAGCAGGATAGGCTAGATATTAATTCTCTCAAAAATCAAAATAATGTTTTGAAAAATGATAATGAAAGATATGAATTATTAGTAGCTGACCAGAGTAAGACAATTCGTGAGTTTAGAGATTTGTATGAAAAAGAGACTTCTATTGCAGACAAGATAAAAACAATCATGGCTCCTCATGAGAATTTTACAGAAGGAAAGATTCGAAAAGAAGCCTTATTTGCTGAGAAAAAAGCAGAAGAAACAAGTATTCAGGAAGATGAAGACGATGAATATGTTGATTATGATGACGAAACATCTTCTTCAGATAACACAACAGTAGAAACAGAAGGGGCAGAAGAAATCAATACTACTGCTTCAATAGCAAATGAATCTGTTGAACAAGAAATGGAATGGTTCAATAATGTAAGCAAAAAAATAAAAGAGTATGGTCTCGAATTTAGTCCTCGTATATTAAAGGCATTCCACACAGCTTTGAAAACAGCCGAATGGTCTCCGTTAGCTGTTTTGGCAGGTGTCAGTGGAACAGGTAAATCTGAGCTTCCTCAGTTATATGCAAAATTTGGAGGAATTAACTGTCTGAATGTACCAGTTCAGCCTAACTGGGATAGTCAGGAAGCAATGCTTGGTTACTATAACACTGTTTCAAGTAAGTTCGAAGCTCAACCACTTTTGCAATATCTTGTTCAGACTCAGACTCCAAATAGTGAAAAAACAGAGAAACATGAAGAATATAAATGCAGCTTAAAGGATCAGATGAATATTGTTCTTTTGGACGAAATGAACCTTGCTCACATAGAACAATACTTTGCTGAGTTCTTAAGTAAACTGGAAGAGCGTCGTGGAAAGAAAGAAGAAGACTCTCAGTTTCCAGCACTTGCTGTTAAATTAGGCGGTACAGATGCTTATCCATTACCAATGGGAAGAAATGTACTTTGGGTTGGAACCATGAATCAAGATGAAACAACCAAGAGTCTTTCTGATAAAGTATTGGACCGTGGTATCGTTATTAACTTCCCTAGACCAGACGAATTCAAACGACGTCTTAATTTGAATCGTGATGTAAAAGCAGAAGAAAAGTATCTTTCTGTTGAAACATGGAACTCATGGAAACTTATTCTTAATGATCAACAGGTGATTGAAACCGAAAAAATAATTGCTCCTTATAAAGAAATAGTAGAGAAGATTAATAAATCGATTTCAAATATTGGTCGTGCAATTGGACACCGTGTATGGCAATCAATTGAGAACTATATCTGGAACTATCCAGATGTCAGAAAAGAATTCCTTTGTCGTCCTGCGGATTTATCAGACGAAGATTTTATAAAGGAGATCTCTAAAAAGATTGACCCGGCATTTGAAGATCAGCTTGTTCAAAAGATTATGCCAAAGCTTCGTGGAATTGAAACTCGTGGTGAATCAAAAAAATGTTTGGATGAGATTCGAACTAGTATCGAAACCTTCAAGAACTCAGGCCATGCTTTGAATATTGCTAAAGATTTTGATAATGCAATCAAATTTGGTGATGGACAGTTCCTTTGGGTAACTTCTGAATATTTGAATGAAACTTCTACAAACTAATTATACGGAAAAACAATGCTCTTATTAGAAGATAAACGAACTATTGATTATCAGATATTTTTAAATTCTCTCAAAGGAAAGAATCCAAAAGCAGTTCTTTTGCTTCAGCTACGAAACTGGCTTTTTTCGGTTCTAAAATTTGATCCAAATACTGGAGACCCTCTTTTATCCGATATTACATCCTTTCTGGATAAAGTATCAGGAATAATTCCTTTTAATAAAGAAGAATTAGAGGAAATTAATAATAATAAGTTTGATTTGTTATATAAAAGTTTATCTTACAATAGACGCTCTCTTTTATATCTTCTTGGGAGTCCAAGAAATGAAATTATTCGATCTCATGAAAGGATGAATATCTATCAGGCCCGTGAAATAGACTCTGCGGGAATAATGGAGATTTCCAGAAGACCAGGTAGAACTGTAAAAGAAAAGGTTGCAGTGAAACCAACAATTCTTGCTGTAAAAAGAGAGCAGGGGGAGGATACTCTTGAAAATCGACTCTTTAAAAAATATCTGGTAAGACTTGTAAATGTTTTGGATGAACGTCAAAAGTGTTTTGATGATTTGGAAAATGAAGATTCAACTTTATCAAGACTCTATTCCGTTATTCGTCGCTGGTTGAAAAGTGAAGAAGCGGATCGTATTGGAAAATGGCAGAATCTTCCTCCAAACAATATTCTTCTCCATGATAAGAATTATAGAAAAATCTGGAGAGGCTGGCAGTTCTTGTTGGATTTAGATGAAATGGTTTTGAATGACTGGAATGATATAGATAGACTTTTAGCGGTATATATCTTCTGGAAGACACTATCAATTCTTCAGAGTAAGGGAAGTAAAATCTTACAGTCTCCACTAAAATTTGATTACAATAAATTTGAGATTTGTAATATTCCGTTTGAATCTGATAATTGTGTGCGGGTAGAAGCTGAAGAATATGCTCTTGAAATGAATTCAAATAAAATAACTGTAATTCCAAAAGAAGGAAAAGAGCATTTAATCGAGATACATTTTAATAAACTTATCATAGAGAATAAGGTAGAGCCAGAAGCTCTTGTAACTCTATCTGATGCAGATAAGGTTTCCCGAAAACTGGCTAAATCAATAGATAAGATATCAGAAAAGAGAACAATACCAGCAGGTTTTGAGGAAGAACAACAATTTACTGCAATCAATTTTTCAGAATTCCCATATAAGGCTGTTTCTGTTTCAACTTCTGATAATTTTGAAAGCCGTGATTTTTCTACTCGTTTAACCCGTCAATTCTGGACTGCGAATACTGAGACTGATTGGATTAACCTTGAATCATCTAACTCTCCAGCAGCTTATTCTGAAGGCGTTAATGATTATAAAATTGAAACTGTTTCATTTGAAGATGTTTTCTTTGATTCAGAAGAGCATATGCTATCAGAAGAAAAATTGTCTTCTGCAGCATATGATTTCATGAATAGTATTCGTGACTTTTATAACACAAATACGCTGTATTATCTTTTACCAGACTTTTTAGAAGACTTTTCATTAAGTAGAATCCGTTCAACTGCAAATACAGTTTTTCCAAGCGCAAATCCTGTACCAAGTAGTATTGGAACGGTGTTTGCTTTCCATAAAAGTGAGGAGTTCACAAATCTTTCTCTATGCGAGAACGATTTTGTTTTTGTAATAGAAAAGAGTAATGATAATTCTTTGTTTTCTATTACCCCAATACAGGTTAGAACAACTTTTGAATTGAATAATCAGAAAATAATTAAACTGAGTGATTATCAGGAAATTCCTTATGGAATTAGGTGGGAACATCATCCTTCTGTTATTATAGAAAGTTATGATCCGTCAAAAGTTATGGATTATATTAAAGCAACAGTTTCCGCAACAGAAGGAATTGAAAAGGCAAAAAAGATAGTTATTATTTCTGGACAAAAATCAATAGAGAAAGCTCGCTTGGAACTTCCGGCTGAGAATTGGTTCTTCTTTAATAAATCATTTGAAGCTTCTGACGGAGCTGCCTTTTGTGCATATATTCAGGAAAAGGTAAAAGAGATTCCTATGTGGAGTGAACATCTTCCTGTCCTTCAGATGACTTATCTTAAGAATGGAAAACGTTCGGGAAGTAATCTTACATATGGGAAAACAGTTCTTCCAATTCGAGGACAAAGACAAAGAATTGATATTCCAGATTTATTTATTCTTAATAAAAAGGTTCAGACATATCACTTCCGTTTGAGTAGAGGCAATTCAGATACATCATCTTCACTTAGATATGAAGCCTGCCTAACTAACGCAGCTTTCCCCCTTGGAAGAAATACAGAATGTCGTCTTGAGATGTATTATACATACGGCGAAGAACATCCGTTTGAATTGTATTTTGTTCCAGTTAATAGTTCCGAATTTATTCGTGCAAAAGTCGAATGGCGCAAAATTGATGAGAATACTTTCCCTGTTCCAAATTTCCCTCCTGTACGTCCTTGGAGTGAATTTGTAAATTGGAATGATGGGTATACAGTAGAGCCACGTGATCTTGAAGACTGGCAGATGAAGAATTTCAAGCGAATTGAAAGTATTTTGGATTTCATTGAAAATAGACCAAATGAATTGCATCGATATACTTGCCGCGTTCCATCGGAAACTGCTTTCAAAAAAGATATACAAGGGTACTTTTTTTATGTACCAATAGCTCAAAACGAATATGCAAAAGTATATAAAGCTCAATTACATAGTTTTACCGAGCAGCTTCGTATTGATAATCTAATCTCATTTTCTTTAAATACAAAACGAGAACCTTTAATTATAGATGGTTGCAAGGTATATAAGACTTTAGGAGTTACCCCTGGAATTTCCCTTAATAATAAATTGATTGCATTCTTTGGACGAAGTTTTAGATTTCCTGCTATGCAAATCTGGAATTCAAGTTTATCTGTTCATGAGAGAAAAGATGTTCCTGAAGAGTTTATAAATGATGTAAATAATATAAAGAGAGTAATAGAAGTATTACTCAATAACGATAACATATATCAACAATCAGTGCTTTGGGGTGAACTTCTTTTGCAAGCATGTTTCATGCATAAGGATGCAATAGAAATAACATCGAAATGGCTTGATATAAACTTTTTTGAGGAATTGGACTTTGAAAATACTCATTGGAGAGTATTAGAGCAACAATTGTTTAAAGTTGCTTATTTTATTGGTAATGCAGAAACTGATAAACAAAAAGAATTCTTTGATTGGTTGTTAATACTCAATATCGAAAACGAATACTTAGTTTCTTTTAAATTGCAGGCGTTATGTATTTCTCTTTGGAGAGGAGAAAACCTGCTTAGAGAGATATCTCCTGAAAAAATCTCTTTGATTTTGGATAAGATATATTTGAAATTGGTTAATGAATTATCAAATATTAGGGATTGTGAATTAACAAATCGAGTTCTGAATCCAACAAGGTATTATCTTGAATTATTATGTAATTTAATTATGGCACGTAATTTTGGAGATGAGTATAGAGATATTTTTTCACCATTCAAATCTGAAATGAAACGATTTATTGACTTGGTAGAGAATATTTATTCGTTGTTACAAAGAAAAGAAAAGGAGCTTGTCCCAAGACAGATTAAATTTACAATTGATGATTCAGAGAATGAAAATCCATTCCTTGACTATCTGTTGTCTTGGTTAGATGGCGAGAATTCTTCGGAGATGCCACGAATAGAAAGTGCAACTTCTGAAAATCCGGATGATGATGAAGATTCAACTGAATCAGACGACGAATAAAAAATAATCACTTTTTTTTCCAAAAAAATATCAACTCCTCATCCTTCTGGTACTAGTTATAGTATCAGGAGGATTGATATGAAAGACCAGAATCAGAATGACATTATTTGTTTCCAGGAGCGCAAAATTTGCTATACCGAAAGGGAAGCTGGAACCATTGTAAACGCATGTAAACGCCATAATTACAACAGCTGGGGCGTAGGAAAGAAATATAAACCTACGAGAAAATATTACTGCAAAGATTGTGGATTTTATCATGTAAGCCATCTTAAATCATATGTTTTCGAAGCTAAGCAGTTTAAGCATCGTGATAGAGAATTCTACGCATATCGCTAGTAAGACCATCAGAAAGAGGAATGCACTTATGAGACTTCCAGAGGAGGAGTGGAATGATTAAAAGAAATATAGTACAAGGATTTGTATTTGCTGTGATCTGTTTGTTACAAGCAATTACTATTGCCAAAATAAATAGAGTTCAAAATACAATTGATGTTGAAAAAAACTCTATTGGCGAAATATCTTATGTCTCTATAAAAGAAAAACCGCTAAATAGGAAAGACGGAGTTTATAGCCCAATTACAATACAAGAAGATAATCCAGAAATCCCATACGATAATTATGTCACTTCAGATAAGGCCGATTCAAAGTATTTGAAGGGAACTGCTTATAATCCAGAAGGGCCAGCAGGGGTTGAAGGGCAAAATCCACCTGTTTATTCAGACTTGTCAAATATAATAGATAATAGAAGCAAGGGGAGAGAATAGAAATATGAAAGAATTATTATCAAACTTTTTGACTGTTAGTATATTTTTGATCTTAGCAACGCTAATAGTCTTACCAGAAAGTATTCTTCTTGGAGCAGAAATCTTTGTTTTACTGTTTAGCATTTTGATTTTTTTCCTTGCAAATGAGAAAAATATTTGTGTTTTCAGAAAACTCTGTACTTATTTTGGATTATTATCAGTAGGTTTAATGGTTGCACTTTTACGCAGTGAATTAATTCTGATAGGAAAGAATATGTATGGTATCACATCAATAATTGGAACCATCTTGTGTGAGGGTAATTATATTGTGGGTTATAGCATTATCTGTCTTTGTCTTATTTCATTATTGTATATTTCTCATGCAGAATTTGTGGCAATAGGTAAAATAAATTGTCAATCGGAAGTAAGAAAAGAATATGAAAATGAAATCAAGATATTGCTTGAGAGTTCAAAGCCTTTATGTAGAACTGCTAAGTTTACAGGTTTTATTCATATTTGTTTTTTTATGGTAGGTCTGCTAGTTGCGTTATGTATAGCAAATAATTCATTTTCTGGAGCTTTTCATGAAATTGCCAAAAAACTAGAAAGCTTTTCAGTAATGGTTATTGTTCCTCAACTAATTGTTTGGGGAGCTTTTAAGAAGTTATGTAACAGTATTGAATTATAAAGACAACTTTTAGGTGTGTTGTACAAAAAAGATCTGGTCCAATTTTTAAATTCCTGCTAAGCTGCAAGTATGAAGCTTAGTCAGGGTATATACGAAAATATTATTAATAATGAGATTCTTTCTGAGATAAATACATTACAAGACTGTTATGCTAAAAAACTTCCAATCGATAAAGCTGAAGCATCTAGTATTCTTGCTTCATATTTGTCGAAAATCTTGAAAAATAAATTAGATGAAAATGATTCATTATCTGATAACATTGAACTTGTAAATCAGATTATTCAATCGTTTTCAACTTCGAATGAAGAATTAATATGTGATAATGAAAATCTTCTTGCTGAGATTATTTCAAATCAGAAAAAGATAGAACAACAGGCAGCAAACACAGAAACAAATCGGCCGGAAACAGGGTTCCTTTATTCATATTTGTTTACAGGAAGAGGAAGTAAAATACCTCTTTATAGTGAGATTAAAAAAGACATAGAATCTTCTGATGAAATTTATTTTATAATTTCATTTCTTAAGCTTTCTGGTTTAAATCTAATCTATGAAGATTTAAAAAAATTCTGTAGTCAACCAAATCATAAGCTGAGAATTATTACAACAACTTATTGTGGCATCACAGATCCAAAGGCTGTGCAGAGAATTGCGGAGTTACCTAACACAGAAGTTCGAATCTCTTATAATATAAAGAAGGAATGCCTTCATGCAAAATCTTATATTTTTATAAGAAACTCTGGTTGCTCTACGGCATACATCGGATCATCAAATCTATCTAAGTCAGCGCAGACAGAAGGTTTGGAATGGAATATTCGTGTAACAAATGCTGAAAATGAACATATCATAAATGCTGCAAAAGCAACCTTTGAAACTTACTGGAATAATTCTGATTTTGAAGAATATAAAAAAGAAGACGAAGAAAAACTCCGAAAAGAATTAAAGCTTGCTAAGACTGGAGGAATTTCTTATGAGCATCTTCAGCAATATACGGTTTTACCACATCAGAAAAGAATTCTTGATAAAATCCAAGTAGAAAGAGAACAGAATGGCAATTATAAAAATCTTGTAGTAGCTGCAACAGGAACCGGAAAGACAGTTATTTCTGCTTTTGATTACAGACGATTCTGTAATAAAGAACAATCACATAAATTATTATTTATTGCTCATAGAAAAGAAATCCTTGAGCAATCCATCAAGACATATCGCAGTGTTTTAAATGATGCAAATTTTGGTGATCTATGGGTAAGTGATTATAAACCGACAAATGGTTTAGATAATTTATTTCTTTCTGTAGATATGTTTGCATCTCGCTGGGAAGAGACTTTTAGTAAATTGCAGCCTGATTATTATGACTACATTGTAATTGATGAAGCACATCACTCAACTGCAAAGAGTTATCGAGAACTGTTTAATCATTTTAAGCCAAAAGTTCTTCTTGGTCTTACAGCAACTCCAGAACGAAGAGATGAATCAAGTCTTCTCCCTGATTTTGGTGGGAAAATTACAGCAGAGATTCGTTTACCTGAAGCTCAAGAGCAGGGGTTACTATCTCCATTCCAATATTACTGTATAAGTGATGATACAGATTTAACAGATGAATCAATTTGGAGTGGTAGAAGCTATATTGATTCAAAACTTTCAGCTTGTCTTTGTACTAAACAAAGATCCGCTTTAATTGTGAAGGCACTAAATTATTATTTAGCTGATGAACACAAAGTAAAAGCACTTTGTTTCTGTACCGACAAGAAACATGCAAAATATACAGCGGAAGATCTTACTGCTGCAGGGCTAAAAGCAGATTATTTAGTTTCCAATGATTCGTCTCAGCCAAAAGAGAAAAGAAAAGAAATTGTAGATAAACTTAAACGAGGAGAAATTAATTATCTTTGTGTTGTTGATATGTTTAATGAGGGTGTTGACATTCCAGAAGTTGATACAGTTTTATTTCTTCGTCCAACAGAAAGTTCAAGAATCTTCATACAGCAATTGGGACGTGGTTTAAGACTTTGCCCAGAAAAAGAAGTACTTACTGTATTTGACTTTGTAGCCCATGTAAATAAGAAATTCGATTTCGAAAGCAGATTCCGAGCCTTACTTAAGAAAGGCGATGGTGGTATAGATGTTAAAAAACAGATATCAGAAGGTTTTGTATTATTGCCACCTGGCTGTTCAATTATGATGGAGCAGAAAGCACAAGAGTATATCCTTCAAACGATTAGTGCAGCAATCTTTAACTCAAGAAAGTTACAACAAAGTATACAAAGCTATACAGGCATTCCTACACTTGGTGAGTTTATTAAAAATATCAATCAAGATGTTCGTTTGATTTATAAGGGAAAGAAATGCTGGACTTCTTTATTACGTGATGCTGGAAAAGTTACTTACCAAGATGATGTATTTACACAGTTACTTACTAATAACATAACAAAGCTTATTCATTTGAATTGTGCAAATTTTTTACGTTTCATTTTAAAAATCATCAAGGATAAGGAAAATATTGTTTGCTCAAATCGTACCGAAGAAAAATACTTATATATTTTCTGTTACAATCTCTTTTATAAAAAAGCAGATAAATATGGACCAGAGACAGATATGTCTTCTTTGCCTGCTCTTCTTAAAAAGTTAGGTGATTATCCATTGTTTGTAAAAGAAATAAAAGAACTTGTTGAATATAAAATTGAAAATCTTGAAATAGTAACAGAACCATTGTCTGAAAATCTTGACCCTGGAATTGAGACTTACGGATGTTATAATAGAAATGAGATTTTGACTTTATTTGGAATGAAGATTAATAAATGGAATAATCTTACTCAACAACAACAAAGCGGTGTAGTTCCAATTAATGAAAATATGGAATTATTTTTTGTTACATTAAATAAATCTGAAAAAGATTTTTCTCCTACTAATATGTATAAAGATTATGTTATTTCTGAGTATAAATTTCATTGGCAAAGTCAGAGTAAAGAGAGTTATAATAATTCAGGGAGTAGATATATTAATCAGAAGAAAAATGGAAAAAAGTTTATTCTATTTGTTCGTGAGTCAATAAATGACGGCTTTGGAAATACAAATCCATTCTATTGTTTTGGCTTTGTAGATTATATTACTTCTTCAGGAGAAAAGCCTATGAGCATAGAATGGCATGTAGAAACTCCGATTATGCCAAAATTTTTGGAAGCAGTGTAAAATTAAATAATTAACAGTAAGCGGAGCGCTCTTTCTCCGTACAAATCCAGAAACAAACAAGAAAGAGATATTTACAACTCTGCGTGGCTATGCGATTACAAAGATGGCTGGGAAATTCCTGGTGGAAAGCTCGAACCTTGTGAAACTCCAGAACAAAAATGGGTTTCAAAAGAAAAATTGCGTACTGTAAACTGGCTTCCTGCTGATTAGTTCATTTTTTGCAAAATGAAGAGTTTTTCTAATTAAGCGTTTCTTCAGGGAAATCTCAGTTGAAAGCATTTCCTTTTTTATATCAGCCATAATACTCAGAAATCTGAGCTACCATTTCAAACTAGAAAAAATTTTAGCATCTACATTAAGGCAATTTAAGGCTAAGAAAATAATCATAAAATTTAATGTAGAGGAGAAAAGTATATCATTTTTATTTCTCTTCAGTATTATTTGAATAAAAAAGTAGATGTAGTATAATTATAAAAAGGTAATGGATCGAATTTAATAGCAGTCGTTTACTACCAGCGGAAAAAGTTAGATTCACAAATTTAATTTATTTTTGTAAAAATATGTGAATAAAATAAAAAAAAACATAGTATGAAAAAAGGAAATTAAATGAGTAATAAAAAAAGTATAAAATTTGACAATTTGCTTCCAAAAGATAATCTTAGTTTAGAAGGTGAAGCACGTTTTGATGCATTTAAATATGCAATTGAAGATCCAAAAATAAGAAATATTGGTATTACTGGAAATTACGGTTCTGGAAAATCTACCTTTTTACAAAGTGCTATTAAAACCATGGAAATTGAAGATAAGTGTTTGAATGTTAGTTTAGCATCCTTTACATTTCTTGGTGATGATACAAACAATACAACTCAGCAAACAAAAGAAGGTACTGATGACGCTGGCGGAAAAAAAACTAATAACCAGCAGGAGTTAAAGAATGATAATTTATTCGTAAATTTATCAAAAGAACAATTACGTAACATTGAAATTAGTATTTTACATCAATTAATTTATAAAAAATCAATGAAAGAACTCCCTAATTCTCGATTACCAAGAATAACGGGGTATACTGATAATAATGCAAGAACAATATTTTTAGAGGTAATTTCATTCATTGTACCTTTAATATTAATTCTTGAAGCAGTTTTTTATCCTGTTAGTTTTTTCTTCATAAAACCATTTTTTATAAAATTTGTAAGGATTTTTTTATTTTTTATAGGTTGCATTCTTATTCAAAAGCCATTTTATAAATATAACATTTGGTTTTACAAAAAATTATTAAATATTTCAGTGAAAAAAGTTTCATTTAAGAATGCAGAAATAGAGTTGAAATCTTATGAATCAGATTCCATTTTAAATCAAAGATTAGATGAAATTCTGTACTTCTTTGAACAAACTGAATATGAATATGTAATTTTTGAAGATTTAGATCGATTTAATAGCAATCAAATTTTTGTACATTTACGAGAAATAAATAAGATTATTAATGAAAATAATCAAATAAGACGAAATGTGAAATTTATATATGCGGTAAGAGATCAAATGTTTAAGGATGAAGAACGAGTTAAATTTTTTGATTTTATTATTCCTGTTATTCCATATACAAATGTTCTTAATTCTGGAGCTTTTCTGTGTGAAATAAGTAAGCAGGAAGATAAGAAAGAATTATTCTCTGATATGAATGACCAGTTCTTTAGACAGATTGGATTATTTATCAATGATATGAGATTGCTTAAAAATATTATTAATGAATATATATTGTTTAAGGAAAAAAGTAGTTCTAAAGATAACAAAAAACTATTTTCATTAATAGTTTACAAGAACTTATTCCCCATTGATTTTGCTATGATGCAAAAACGTACTGGTTATATAGCTGATATTTTTAATTGTAAAAAGAAATTTACAGAGAAAAAAATTAGTGAGATAAATTCTGAAATAGAGAGTACTCTACACAATATTGAGGATTGTAAACAAGAATATATTGCTAATCTAAAAGAATTACGTATCTTATATTTGAGTTATTATTGTAATCAAAAGGGTCCATCATCAATTACAGTAAGAGATATAATAAAACAATCAGATGACGATAACTTTGATTTAATTTTTTCATCAAAACTTATTCACTATTCCATGAATTATTCAACAGCCTTTGATTCAGAATATTTTAATGGGTTACGTCTAGATAATAAAACATATGAACAGAGGAAAACAAGTGTAGAAGATAACGAAAAAAAACAAATCCTGGTTTTGATGAATAAAGTTGAAATGTTAAGGAAGAAAACATCTGATATTAAGCATATATCATTTAATATGTTGTATACAAATTACAAAGAAGATATTAATACAGTTTTGAAAGAAAACTCAATAAACTATGATGATCCAAAATTCTCGTTTATACGACTTGGCTTAATAGATGAGCAATACTTAGAATATATAACCATATTTCATAATGGTGATTTATCTCAGGCTGATAATGATTATATTATGTCAGTTTATGCTGAAAAACCATTAAGCTATGATTATGAAATTACTGAAGTTGTTGAAATAATTAAAAAAATTGAAGGTTATTTTATAATGAATAATCCTGCATTATTCAATTTTTATTTAGTTAATTATTTAGCAGAAAATCCTGACAATTATCAAGAGGAGCTAAAAGAACTTTCAAAGAATATAATGGAAGAACCTGGGCTTTTGTTTCTAAAATCATATATTATTTCATATCCAAGTTCACCATTTATTACATACCTATATGATAATTATGAAAATTTATGGGATAGATTTTTAGCTTCATATACAGATGATTTTGTTAATGAAAAAGAATTTGCAGTTTCTATAATTAGAAGTCTAGGAAATTTTGGAAATTATCAGGAAGATTCAAAATATACATTAAATAAAAATGAATCTTTCTGTAAATACTTGAATGAAAATACAGAAGTATTATTTGGAATAACAAGAGCTGACAATATTGAAGAAGTATTCTTCATTTTACAAGGCTTAGATATTTGTTTTACAGATATAAAAAATGTAATTAATGAAAAAGGTCTTTTTTCTCGAATAATAGAATATGATATATTTAAATATACTTTAAGTAATTTCAACTGTATCTTTGAATATTATCAAATAAAAAACGTATGCGTTTACTCAAGTGTCTGTAATACTAAAAATGAAAGATTGATTGAAAATGTCAATAAGAAAATAAGTTATTTTGTTGAAGCCGTAATTCTAAAACAAGATAATATCATTGAAGAAGAAAATCACTTAATTAGTTTACTTAATAATTCTGCATTATCTCTTGACTTACGAAAGGCTCTTATTTTAAAGGTAAATGTTTCTATAAAAATTCGACACATTCATGATATAATATCAAAAGAGTTATGGAATTCAATTTTTGAAAAAGGAATTATAGAAGCAAATTGGGATAATATTATTTCTTTGTTCAAATTAAATAATATGGTATTGTCTGAGATATTGATAGACTTTATAAAAGAAAATTCTATACTAATTGGTAAAGATGAGCCTTCTAAAATTAATAAAAAAGAATTTGAAAAAATATTTTTTGCAATCCTTGAAAATGATGAGATTCCAGTAAACGAAATAAATAAACTTAATTTTATTCAAGAGCTTTCAATCTATAGATTAAGAGAAAAATCATTACCAAAAGAAAAAATTAAGTTACTAATCGATAAAAATATTGTTGATTTTTCTAATGATAATATTTCGTATATTAGAGAGATTGATTTAAATTATTCTAATTGTTTTATTAAAAATAATATAAAAAAATATTTATCACATCCAGAAGACTATAATATTACTAACACAGAGATTCTTTTTGTTGAAAAGCAAAAGGGGCTTACATTTAATGAGAAAAAAGATTTAATTTGTTTCAATATTATTTCACTTTGTAATTCAAGTAATAAATTAGAAATAATTGCGCTAATTAAGAAGTATGGACTTTATGATTATTTAGAATTGAATCAGATTCAGGAACTTCTTATTACAACTTCAGATGACTTTCTTTCAATGGAAAGTGAAAAGCTAAAAATCGATTTGATTTCAAAATGTGCAAGAAAATTCTCTTCTCAGGACTATATAGAAGCAATAGCAAATCTTAATATTCATTTCTCAAAGATTCGAAAGCAAAAATCAGTCACTATTGATTTTAAAACTGGTTATGATTTATTAGCACAAGGTTTAGTTGATTTAGGAATAATTAAAAAATATGATTTTAAGGAAACAAGAAAGAAAAAAACAATAAAGCTTCAAAAATAAGTAACAGTGTTATGAAACAATATAACTAATTAAGAAAGTTTCCGTAATTCATTTCCTGTGCTATTATATTTATAGTGGAGCATTGAGATGAATTTCAAAGAGTTCAAAAAGAAGGTAGAAGAACAAATACATTTATATCCTGATTTCAGAATTACTAAGAAAGGCTCAAATTTTATATGGATTGGAAAGAATAGAAGCCGTGTTGGAAATTGGTCTTGTCATTATGAAATTATAAAATCAGATAATAAAATATATCCAGATATTCATTGTGAACATTTTGGGAAAAATGAATTCTGGAATATTTTAAGTAATAAATATGAAGAAGCTCCTCATCATAATAAGGGAGTAAGATTAGATCTGTCAGGCTTTGAAATAGAAGAAGATTCTATTAAGAAATGTTTTCAATTATTCTCTAAAGCAGATGATGAAGTTGGTGAAGACCTAGAGAAAATAGGGACTCAAGTTTATAACGATCGAATTGATATATTAATCAAGGAATATAAGAATAAACTTCAATCAAATCCAAAAGAAGCAATTTTAAATGAATTATACAAATGGAAATTAATAGAGAAAACACGTAATGCTGAAATAACAGTACTTATTAATGAAGTCAAAAAAACAAATCTTGTATATACAACTAATTATGTAATAATGTACAACAATTTGCTTCAAAATGATAAAGAGACAGCCGAAGCAACAAAAGAAATTATTTCAAACTTATTTGATGAGAAGTTAGATTTCTTCACTAGATTGGATTCATACCAGAAAGATCTTAAAAAGCTATGTGAAGAAAAGAATTATAAAGTTTGCGTAAATGATGAAAGAACTGCGTTGACTTTTTTGTCTTGTAAATATCCAGAAAAATATACATTCTTTAAAACTGGAGTTTACAAATCATTACTTGCCTTCTTTGATATTACTGGAGAAGAAGGATTTAATCGGGTAACTCATTATCTTTCAATAGTAGATGATATAGCCAGTAAAGTAAAACAAGATACAGAAATAATTAATGAATTACAGAAATATCTTAATGGCAATCCATTTTATGAAAAACTTGTTGTTCAAACAATATTATGGGTTTGTTTACCACTGTTATCAGAGAGAACTAATGAGGAAGAATTACTAGGAGGAGATGAAAATATGTCACAGGCAGAGGAATTATCTAAACTTCTTAAAAAAACTTATAACTTAATTTTACATGGTGCCCCTGGAACAGGAAAAACATATCTTGCAAAAAAAATTGCAAAAGAACTTGGTTGTACAGATAACGAAATTGGATTTGTACAATTTCATCCTAGTTATGATTATACAGATTTTGTGGAAGGAATAAGGCCTAGTAATTCTAATGAAGGTATTGCAAATTCTTTTGAACGGATGGACGGTGTTTTCAAGGAATTTTGTAAGAAGGCATTATTAAGTCGAACGATAGATTCAACAACTATATCTGAATTAAGAAAAGATGCCACTGTATGGAAGATATCATTAAAAGGTACTGGAGATAACCCAGTAAGAAGAGATTGTTTAGAAAATGGTTATATCAGATTAGGGTTTAATGAAGAACCAGAATATATTACGGAAGAAACTCCTGCAGAACGTGGAAAGAATGAGCTAAATGCTTTTGAATATAAAATGCAGAAAGGTGACATTGTATTATCTTGTTATTCGAATAAGGAAATTGATGCTATAGGAATTGTAACTGGTGATTATTATGTGGATAAAGAGAACAATTCTGATTATTGGAGATTCAGAAATGTAAAGTGGTTGGTAAAGAATATAAAAGAGAATATTTATGAATTGAATAATAGAACTGTCATGACACTTTCTTCGGTGTATAAGCTTTCTATTCCATTGCAATCTGTTCTTGATATTGTAAAAAAATATACTAACCCAACCGCAGTTTCTACAGATAAACCATATGTTTTCATTATCGATGAAATAAATCGTGGAGAACTTTCAAAGATATTTGGTGAATTGTTTTTCTCAATTGAACCTGGATACAGGGGAGAAGAAGGTCTTGTCCAAACACAATATCAAAATCTTATATCTGATGGTGATGCGTTTAAGAAAGGATTTTATATCCCCAAAAATATATATGTAATCGGCACTATGAATGATATTGATCGCAGTGTAGAAAGTATGGACTTAGCTATGCGCAGGCGTTTTACTTTCAAAGAAATAACAGCTGAAGATTCATGTAAAGAAATGCTTTCAAGAAATAATGAATCAATTTCGGATTTTGATGATTCGTTGATTGATGAACTAAAGGACAGAATGAACAGTCTAAATCAGATAATTATCTCTGACGAAATCGGATTATCATCAGCTTATCAAATTGGTGCAGCATATTTCTTAAAATACAAAATGTATATGGATGAAGAAAATCCTTTTGAATGCCTTTGGAATTATAATCTTGAGCCACTTTTGATTGAATACCTTCGTGGACAAGGTGATGTTGCAGAAAAAATTGAACGATTAAAAGAAGCTTATAATTTAGTTTCTAAGAATTAAGGCTTCTAAGAACTATGCTTTCAATCCAACTTTCTGACAACAATTTTTCTGGTTCTCCTCTTGAAGTGTCTGTAAACGGTGCTTTACCAGTTAACTTTACAGAACTTACAGATGAACATAAATCAGCTGTAAGAAAATTACTGGATGCAATAAACAATGTTTCGTTAAAACAATTGGAAGAGCGTGGGGCAATCATTTTTCCTTCACGATCTGTTGAAAGTGAATTGAATGAAGAATCAAAAATCGTTTGTTCTGTTCAGAATTTAGAAACAGAGAATCCAATAATTAAGACAACAAATATAATGGGTTTCTTTAGTATTGGAAATGATGTTCAGATTTCAATTCATTCTCGTTTTGATAAAGCCAAGAAACAATTTTTTCTTCATCATATGTTGCAGAAGGTCTGTAATGTATCTCCAACGGTTGAGCTAACTCATGCAAATAAAAATCCTTTTTATGAATTCATGGTTTATCTTTTCCCTGCGTTTTTGAAAAAGGCTGTCGCTCAAGGAATTTTTCGAAGTTATGTAAATCGAGAATATAATGATTCAAGTATTCGTGGAGTGATAGATTTCTCAAAACATATTCGTAATAATATTCCATTTAATGGAAAGATTGCGTATTGTACAAGGGAATATGCACAAGATAATTATGTTACACAGATTATACGTCATACGATTGAGTTTATCTCAGAAAATCAAGAACTTCGTAGAATTCTATCTATCGATGAAGATATGATAACTGCTGTACAGGAAATCCGTGGATGTACACAAACATATAATAAAGCTTCACGAACTTATATCATCAATAAAAACTTAAAACCTCTTACCCATCCATATTATACAGAATATGAGAAATTAAGAAATTTATGCAAAATGATTCTTCTGCATGACAAGTTTTCTTACAACCAGACAAATCATAATCAGATAAATGGAATTTTATTTGATGGTGCTTCTTTATGGGAAGAATATCTTGCAATCTTATTTCAAGAATATTTCAAGAAAAACTCAGTTTCAATTATTATTGAGCATCCAAATAACAGAACTGGAAAGGGTAGAAAATATCTTTTTGAAACAGAATCTGGTTCTCAAAATACAGCAATTTATCCAGATTTCATATTTAAAGACTTACATAATAATTGTCTTTCAATTCTCGATGCAAAATATAAACACCTCGAGAATACAGGTATTTCCCGAGAAGATTATTTTCAGGTTTTGTCATACATGTATAGATTTGATTGCAAAAGAGGAAGTCTTCTTTATCCTTATTCAAATAAAGAAAGTTCACCAGATACACATTTATATCTTGCAGGACATAATGGGGAAGTTAGTTTTTCGAGTTATGGGCTGGAACTCTATTATTATGAAGAGGATTGCACATATCAAGATTATGAAGAACAAATGCGGACTTTTGAATCTTATTTTTGCCAAAAAGTAATTGATTTACAATAATTTCAATAAAAAATATGTTATAATAGATTTAATACCAAAAAGGATTATTTATGACAGACCAGAAATTAAAAAAACTAAAAGATGATTTATGGCACGCCGCAGATGTTCTTCGTGCCGGAGCTCACCTTGCAGCAAACAAATACGGACAGCCAATTTTAGGCCTCATCTTCCTCCGCTATGCAGACATCCTTTACAAACAGCACAAGGCAGAAATAGAAGCCGAATACAATAAGTCAAAAGGCACACGAGCCGAAAAATCCATAAAAGATATTTCAATCAAATACTGCGGTTTTTACCTTCCTCCAGAAGCCTATTACACAACTATCAACGACGCGCCCGATGACGCAAACAAAGCAACCCTAGTAAAAAAAGCGATGGAAGCCATAGAACGCGAAAATGAAAAGATGGATGGCGTTCTTCCAAAAGAAGTGTACGGCCAGCTCGTGCCCGAAGAAGAACCGGAACTCCTTTCCAATATCATGCGTATCTTTATGGATATTCCGGAAAATATCAGCGTAGACCTCTTTGGCGAAATCTACGAATTCTTTCTCGGCGAATTTGCCCTTCAGGAAGGAAAAGACGGCGGAACCTTCTATACGCCGGCAACCGTAGTCCGCTACATGGTAGAAGTTTTACAGCCGCAAAATGGCGAAAAGAAAATCTTAGACCCTGCTTGTGGTTCAGGCGGTATGTTTGTTCAGGCCGCCCGCTTTATGCACCGCCACAACAAATCTTCTGATGAAGTAATGAAGTTCCGCTGCTACGGCGTAGAAAAAGAACCCGACACCGTAAAG
>CAMNIU010000230.1 GCA_946540605.1 uncultured Treponema sp. | reverse complement strand
GAAAAATTTTGATGATGAAGGCGCAACCGTTGCCGTAAAAGTTTTCACTTCTGATTTGGGAAACAACGAACGCAAAAAGATTTCTAAATCTGTTCAGTTCTCGCTTTACTGCTCAGATGTTCTTGAAGTAGTAGCAAAATCAGATGAAGCAGATTATATCTGTACCGGAAAAATCGAAGTGGACGGTCCAAATTACATCATCAGTGCAAAGCTTGTTGATAATTATGATGATACCGTAATCGGCAAAGCAAAGCAGAAGGTTCCAAAGGACTATTACGCAGAAAAACCAACTGATGTAAAAGTTCAGACAGTAGTTGTAGAAGACACAGTTGATGCAGACGACGTACTTGGTGCACTTGTTGTAGGAAGCATTATCGGCGGAGTTTTCCACGCAGTTACAACTCCACCACGTACAGTTTACGTAACTCCTTCCCGCCCAAGCAGACCAAACCGCCCAAAGGCAAGACCTAACCGTCCTTAACTTCTTCGTCATTGCGAGCGTAGCGAAGCAATCCATATATATACTTTCACTGTGGATTGCTTCGCTACGCTCGCAATGACGAATGCCCTGCAACGCCCCCCCTATTATCATTCCTTTAATTCCGCTGTATAATATTAGAAACACTAAATTAATAGGAAAGCAATATGATTTTTTCACCAAATGAGATTCAGGAAACTGTAAATATGTTTATGCGCCAGAAGCTGGATATCCGCTGCATTACAATGGGTATTTCACTTTTGGATTGTGCTGATTCGGACAGTAAACGTGCCTGCGACAAAATCTACGACAAGATTATGAAAAAGGCCGGAAAGCTGGTTCAGACAGGTCAGGATATTGAAAAGGAATTTGGTGTTCCAATCATCAACAAGCGTATTTCTGTAACTCCAATTGCCCTCGTTGCAGGTGCCAGTGAAGCAAAGAATTACGTTCCATATATTAAGACATTGGACCGCTGTGCCCACGAGCTCGGCGTAAACTTTATCGGCGGATTTTCTGCCCTGGTTCAGAAGGGTATTACTCCCGCAGACCGCATTTTGATTGACTCTATTCCAGAAGCTTTGGCTTCAACTGATTTTGTATGTTCAAGCGTGAATGTTGGTTCAACAAAATCCGGTATCAACATGGATGCAGTTAAGCTGATGGGTGAGACTATCGTAAAAACTGCCGAAGTTTCTAAAAACTGCGAAGTAAACGGTTGTGCAAAACTTGTAGTTTTCTGTAACGCTCCTGAGGACAACCCGTTTATGGCTGGTGCCTTCCATGGTCCCGGAGAAGCTGATTGTGTAATCAACGTTGGTGTTTCAGGCCCTGGTGTAATTCTGGCAGCAGCAAAGGAATATAAAGGCCAGCCAATCAACGTGCTCGCTGACGGAATCAAAAAGATGGCCTTTAAGATTACCCGTATGGGTCAGCTGGTTGGAAGCGAGGCCGCAAAGCGTCTTGGCGTTCAGTTTGGTATTCTTGATTTGTCACTCGCCCCTACTCCTGCTGTTGGCGACTCTGTTGCCCGCATTCTCGAAGAAATTGGTCTTGATGGTTGTGGTGCTCCTGGAACAACTGCAGCCCTGGCTATGCTTACTGATATGGTAAAGAAGGGCGGTGTTATGGCTTCTACAAACGTAGGAGGTTTGAGCGGTGCCTTTATTCCTGTTTCAGAAGATGAAGGTATGATAGAAGCTGCAAAGAATGGTTCTATCTGTCTTGAAAAACTCGAAGCAATGACTACAGTTTGTTCTGTCGGTTTGGATATGATTGCAATTCCTGGCGATACTCCGGCTACTACAATTTCCGGTATTCTCGCCGATGAGTTTGCAATTGGTATGGTAAATAATAAAACAACAGCCTGCCGTCTTATTCCAGCCCCTGGAAAGAAAGCAGGAGAATGGGTTGAGTTCGGTGGTCTTCTCGGTGGCTGTCCTGTAATGCCTGTAAGCAAGTTTGGCTGTGCAGACTTCATCAACCGCGGTGGCCGTATCCCAGCCCCAATCCATTCGTTCCGTAACTAATGGAGGCGTTTATGAAAAAACTAATTCTTATTATTTCCCTTGCCATGGCAGTAATGAACATGTCATCCTGCATTGTTCTTCGCGACATTCAGGATACAGATTATACTTACAGAGAGTCTGAAAAAAAGGCAAAACCAAACAGACCTGGTAGTACAACAAAAAACACTACGTCAAAAAGCACAACAACAAAGAAAGCAAAACCTAACAGACCATAATGGAATTTAAAAAAGGAGGTTCTATGAAAAAGTTTATTCTCATTATTTCCCTTGTTCTTACAACAATGTTGCTTTCATCCTGTATTGCGCTACCAGACGGTCATGGTGGTACTTATGTCTATCCAATTGGAGATGACGAAATAGAATATAAACGACCTGATGGTTCCAAAATGACAGTTAATCAGGACGGAACTATAAAACAAAAAAGATGAAACTGATTCCTGTTGAAACGCCACAAGATTTTCTTGTGGCGCAGCAATTTATAGCACCATATGAAGAAACCTGTGTTTCGCTGGCCTCGCTCATTCGGCGTAAATCTGACAAACTCGTCTTTATTTCTACTTCTGAAAGTTCTGTGGTCGAGTCTGCCGAAGCCTCCATTCTCGGTATTCTAAACCTGGACTCTACTCTATATCACTGTATTCCCGATATTAATCAAATTGATAAAATATCTCTTCTTGAAGATCTTCCATATCTTCTGAAAAAGCCTGTACGCTGCATAAGTGGTGAAGCAAACTCAACAGATTACCTTATTAAGTTTTTTCCAAATCCTAAACAGCTTTATCCGTACAAGATGATGAGATGGACTAGCCCTCAGAATAAGATAGTTTCGACAGACTCAACCACCGCTATAACCTTATCTGGCGGTGAAGAAATAATCCGCTGTACAGAACATGACATGGACTTTCTTCATCCCCTTCAAAAAGATTATATGAAGGAAGAGGTTGCAGTTCCCGACCGCACCATTACCGATACAGAAGTTGACCTCACCCTGCGCCAGATACTCAAAAATCAGATTTGCCTTGCAATGACTGTAGACGGCGAAATAGTTGCAAAGGCAAACACAAATGCCATAGGAATCAACTGCGTACAGATTGGCGGTGTATACACACACCCGCTTTACCGCCGCAATGGTTATGCAGGAGCTCTCATTCAAGCCCTGTGCAACCGCGCAACACGAGCCCAAAAACAGCCAGTACTTTTTGTAAAAGAAAAAAATAAACCCGCACTCTCACTCTACCAGAAACTCGGCTTCGAAGAATGCGGGCGTTACACTATTGCGTATTATTAATGGATTGCTTCGCTCTTCGTGCTCGCAATGACGAAGTAATCCATTACTCTAAGTTCAACTTTAACTTCAAAATAAAGTATGTTGCTGTTCCATAAATTGCAGTAAGAATTATTCCAAAACAAGCATTCCAATATAATATGCCAGCGGAATTATATGACTCATTAAGGAAATCAAAATTTATTGATCCCAAAAGTCTTGAAGTTACACTGATAATGATAATAATTGATGCAATTTTTACAAAAACCCTATGCTTCTTAGATAAGTGTCCAAGTGCATTTACAAGATAAATAAACGCAATTAAACACAATGACCACGCCATATCTAAAAGAATCAAACCTATAAAAACAAACTGCCAGCCTTCATCAAGATGAATCAGACTTAGATTTTTAATGAACACCAAAATAAATGAAAGCAACATTACAGCTGTGTAAATCAAATCCCAGACAATGACAGTACAAATACGTCCCCAAAGATGCTCTCCAATTGTAACTGGTAAAGAAAGATTCAAATATGCTTCATCACCTAAAAGTCCATTTTTAAAACGTTTAGCAATAACACTTATTGTTACTACAGCTGAAACTACAACCAGAATCCAGTAAATCATAAAGAAAAAGCCAGACAGACCATTTTCATTTCCATTCACACTGAAAGAAAAGCTAAAATCCAGACTTCCATCTGCAGACCTCGGAATCAACAATCCTGCGATCAAAGCAATGGCCAATATTGAAATATTTACCGGCATAAGAATTCGTACAAGATGTTTCATTTCATATTTAAAAACCTTTCCAATCCAAGGAAACGGATTTCTTATTGTCTTTTTATTTTCCATCATATCACTCCTATAAACAAACTATCGTTAGTTAGCAAACTCCGTCGCTCACGATTAACATCTGAACTCTTCGCGGAAAAGCTGGTCTATAGACATTCCCTTTTCCTCGCGGATAGAATCTACATCTCCCTGTCGTATAATGTTTCCTTCTTTTAAGAAGAGAACATAATTTAAAACCGGTTCAATATCACTAATCAAATGTGTTGAAATTATAACTGTAGAATTCTCACTGTAGTTTGAAATAATTGTATTAAGAATGTAATCTCGTGCGGCTGGGTCAACACCGCCAATCGGTTCATCAAGCATATAAAGAGGAGCTTCACGGCTCATTGTCAAAATCAACTGAACCTTTTCCTTTGTTCCTTTTGAAAGACTCTTTAATTTTTCCCCTTTTTCAATTTTCAGATTTGTAAGCATTTCATAAGCCTTATCTTTATTAAAGTTCTTATAAAAATCTGCCATCATCTGAACAAGGTCATTTACTGTCATCCAGTCATTAAGATAAACTCTGTCCGGCTGATAGGCTGCAATCTCTTTTGATTCAGCACCAGGCTTGAGTCCACAGACCACAATTTCCCCAGAAGTAGGTTTTAAAAGTCCGGCCGCAAGTTTAAGCAAAGTTGTTTTTCCGCTGCCATTTGGTCCAAGAAGGCCAACAATTGCACCTTTTGGAACGGATAAATCAATTCCCTTAAGAGCAGTTTTTGTTATATATTTTTTTGTCAGATTTTTGCATTCCAAAACTGTTTCCATGTTGCTCTCCTATTCTTCTTCAATTATTTTAATAACTTCTTCTTTATCGAATCCGAGTGATTTCATTTTTTCAAGAAACGCTGATATTTCTGATTTTGCTACTTCTTCTTTCATAGCTTTAATTTTTTCCTTATCGTCTGTAATAAAACGTCCCGAAGTTCTTTCGGTACGAACCAGTTCCATTCTTTCCAGCTCAGAGAGAGCCTTCTGCATTGTATTCGGATTTACGTGAGCCTTAACAGCAAGGTCTCTGACTGATTCAAGTCGACTACCTTCCGTTAGTTCCCCGGAAATAATCTGCGACTTAAAATAGTCTATAAGCTGAAGATAAATCGGTTTATCATTCGTAAACTGATATTCCATATAACTCCTTTAAGAGCCAAAATGGCCTGTATTTTATTTTGTATTGTTGTATTAAGCACATAATACAGTGATACAATAGAGATGTCAAGTTTTTTTTGCTTTTTTTTAAATTTTCCGTTAAACTAGACCTAAAAAATACAGGGAAATTAAAAATATGAGAGAAATCGTTTTTTCAAAATCGTCGAAAAACCTGATCAGTTTTTTTTGTATTGACGGAATAATCGTAGAAATTTTAGGTATTCTGCGATTATTTTTACGGACCGACTTTACATTAGAAATTCAGGAAATTACTAATCTACAAACTTTTTTTATGTCAGACTTGAATACGGCAATAGTAGATTTTATTAGTCTGATTTTCTTTATTATTGTTCTTTTTGTTCCAAAGCATTTTATTTTATTTTCAATAATATCGTTTTTATATTCATTTAAAATCATACTTATTGATACAATAGTAAAATATCCAATCGGTCAACTTTTATATCTGATGGGAACATCTTGCCTTGTTTATCTTGGACTTTTCAGATACCACAGACTGCCCAAAATCATAACTACAATTCTGATAAATTATATTCTTATAGCCCACAGCATAAGATTTGGTGTAGATGTCCTGATTAATTCAATTATTTATGCCATTGGTTATACTCTGGTCTTTTTTGTTACCCTATTCTTTGCTGCTAACTTTTTCAGATTCCTTTATACTACTAAACATGCCCGAGTATGGGATCTTTCTCAATATCCTGAACTCACCCAGCGTGATAAAGAATGGCTTAAACAGATTCTCGATGAAAAGCGCTATGAAGAAATTGCAGCTGATTCAGGAGTTACTGTAGGGACTCTAAAAAACCGAATGCATCAGGTTTTTAATATTGTAGGCATTGAAGACCGTATCAGCCTGCTGGCTACTTACAGTGGCTATGAGGTAAAGTTTTAATCTCAATTCACATTTAATCATTAATGGAAATCCCCGGACTTCAACTAGCCGGGGATTTTTTATTGCAAAAGTTCTTTTACAGTTTCAGTATAGTGTTCATCAAAAGTTGCCCTTATTAATGGACGTGCCAGAATTACCTGGTCGGCACCATAATAAAGTGCAGTCTGAATATCCTGCTTTGTGCGAATTCCACCATCAACCCAAATTTCCTTACAATACTTTTTGAGCTCTTTAGAATGTTCCGCAAGAAATTGTGCCGTGCTGCCAATACGAGTTTCTACACGTCCACCATGATTAGAAATATAGACAACATCCGGGCGAACTAAACTAACTAACGTTAGGTCGTCTAGTGTAAATACTCCCTTTATTACAAATGGAAGTTTTGTTTTCTCTCGGAACTCTTGCAATTGCAGTGCTGTCTTGCGCTCAAGATTCACAAGATTTCGCATTGTAACAATATTATACGAATCTATATCAATTCCAATATGAGAAGCACATGGTCGAATCCATTCAACTCGTTCAAATAATTTTTCCTGAGGATATGGTTTTAAAAAGAAGGCTGCTTTTTGCCCCAACTGCTTTACGGCTTCAACTCCAAGTTTAAGTTTTTCATCCGGGCAGCCGTCGCCTACGCAAAGTCCAAGGCCCTCTTGTGCTGCATTCTGCAAATACGGCAAATAAAAGTCAGACTCGTTTGTATAACCAATATTTTCAACCGCACCGGTCACTGGGCCGCAGCGCAGAGTAGAAGGGCTCACCGGAATATTGCTGATTTCTTCACCAGCTCCATTTTCAACAGCCTCTTCTAAAAGTTCACGCCAGCCTTCATAATTTAACTGAAAGTTTTTTCCTTCAAAAACACCGCCAAGTCCCGGAAGCATTCCCGGACAACCATAGCCGTCACAAACATGACAGCGGTGGCACTTCAAATCACCATTAGTCGCCAAAACAAATTCCTAAATCACGGGCAGTTTTAAGTACAGGGTCTTTTTCCGTAATTTCTTTTACTTTTCCCGCAACTACAGAAAGTGGAGTTGCAACAATTCCGCCGTTCTTTACAGCAACAAGGTTTCCAAAGCGCTTTTCTGCCAGAAAATCTGCAGCAGCATTTCCAAGCTTAGTAGCAAGAATCATATCATACGGAGCAGGATCTCCGCCCCGCTGCAAATAACCAAGAACACTTGTTCTGGTTTCAATTCCAGTTGCAGCTTCAATCTCTTTTGCAACTCGGAAACCTACGCTCTGTGGCATAGCTTCGCGCACCTTTTTAAATTCCTTTTTACCAAGTGCAGCTTCATTCAAATCTATTGCACCTTCTGAACAGGCAATAATAAAATAGTTCTGTCCCTTATCCTTTTTCGCCTTCAGATATTTTGCAATCTTTTTTATGTCATAAGGAATTTCAGGAAGTAAGATTACATCTGCACGACCAGCAAGCCCTGCATACAATCCTAGCCAGCCAACTTTATGTCCCATAATTTCTACAACCATAGCACGGCTGTGACTCTTTGCAGTTGTTCTTATAGCTTCAATTCCACGAGTAGCTACATCAATTGCTGTATGAAAACCGAAAGTTTCATCTGTTCCAACAATATCATTATCAATTGTCTTTGGAAGCCCAATTACATTAAAACCAGCCTCTGATAAAAGAGATGCTGTTGTATTTGTTCCGTTTCCGCCAAGACAAACAAGAGCATCAAGCTTATTTTTTTTGAAAGTTTCTTTTATTCCTTCTACAGGCAAAAGTCCTGTCTTTGGATCTGGCACCGGATTTTTGAAAGGTTTTACGCGAGAAGTTCCAAGAATGGTTCCTCCCTGAGAAATCAGCGGCTCTAAATCAATTTCGTCCATCTTAAAAGTATCATTATCTATGAGGCCGCGGTATCCGTTGCGAATACCAATAAATTTCATTCCGTAATTATTCTTCCCAGAAATACAAAGTGCACGAATAGCAGCATTGAGCCCAGGTGCATCTCCACCAGAAGTCAGAATACCAACAGTCTTTACCGGTTTTTCAGATTTTTCAGTTTTAGTTGTAGAAGCTTTCATAACATCAATTATAACAGTTTAACCGTATGACCGACAAGAAAAATTTATTAATAATAATTTATTCGGAAAAACCTTCTTTCAGCTGCTTAACAAGGAATCTTAACTGTTCTTCGGTTTCAATACCAAAATCTTTACGAACCTGCTTATCAATCTGATAGAAATCTATAACACCGCGATCATAAAATTCGCACATTTCTGCAAGATGAAGAATGCCTACACGCTTTTTTGCAGTTTCCGGAACTCTTGCCAGCCCATTCCAGCCTACCAGGTCGTAGCAGACATTCATATCAAATCCATAATTTCTAGCGGCAACCATTGAAAGATAAGTAGAAGCATTTCTGTGCATAAACATATCAAGAATCTTATCGCCATATTCAATATACTGCTGACTCAATTCTGTGATATAAGACAACTGCGCCTCACTTGCACAGGCAATCAAAAAGCCTCCAATGCTATTAAAGAGACCAAGCAGATACATATATTCTTCATCTTCCGGGAATGTATCTTTGAACTTACTATTTTGATAAAGATTATAAGTATAATATGCTACACGTCGTGAATGTTCCCAGATTCTTTCAGCAACTTCATTATTTTCTATAAAACGAATTCTTGGATTACTTACATTATAAATAAATTTTAAATCATAATCAGAAAGCAAAGCCATTGCCTTTGGAAGACTAAAACATTTTTTGTCTTTTTCAAGCACATCTTTAAACATCAAAAGACCAAGTGTTATATCTTTTCGGATTACATCATAAAGAGCATTGCGGTCTACAGGACCATCACAATTCACAATTTTTTCAGCCTGTTCAAAACTTGATTTTATGATTGGTAAATTATCTTCGAGATTTACAAACTCGTAAGAAATCATTTCTACCCCGGCAAATACAGTTTTATTACAAGGAAGAATGATTCTTGTGATTGTTTCATCTTCATCAGAAATAACCTGATAATTTTCTTTAGAAAGCCCAACTTTTTGAAGCATAAGAATGATGATGATAATTCCGAGTCCCGCACCTTCTGACTGGTCAAGAACATTTGTAAGTACCTCATCCATATTCTTATACTGCTGAACACTGTCTAACTTCTGCTGGATTCGTTCGCGTTCAAAAACAGTAAGCGTAGAATTATTTTTGATTTCTATGTAGATTTTATCAGCCTGGATTCGGAGGGCAAGTTTTATATAAAGTCCGGCTTTTCTTTGCAGTTCAAGATAATGATCAATATTGGTAAGGGTTTCCATCTTAAAGTTTTCCATACCCTTTTCATAATCTTCCGGATTGTTGATGTCGAGCCCTTTTTCCTTAAAGTAAACACGCTTTGTATTTGCTTTTTTTGCATTTGTAAGAAGCTCACTCAAACAGAAATTCAGGTATTCCTTTAGATGTTCCTGATGACACTCCTCAAGAAATATCTCCATAACATTGCGGATATACACTTCTGTATTTTTTGGCAACGTATATGTCGTCATTTCTATTGGCAGCTGCAGGCTGACCGAGACCTTTATTTTTTCTTTGTCACAGTTTAATTGCTCTTCCAACTCACTCATCATTAATATTACTATTTTAACCCAAAAATCCAAAAAAGTAAAAATTTTTTTATGACAGGGCTTAAACGCTTTTTTATAAATTTATGGGCTGTAAAATTCTTAAACACGGATCAGTTAATTCCATAATCAATGGAAAATGTGCAGGACTAAGCATTACCGTTTCGCCATCGCACTGCATCAAAATAGGCTTATTGTAGCTTAATCTGATTTTATCTGCCTGGTGTAAAGATGCAAGATTAGTACCAACAAAAGAGCCGTCTACAAAACGATGATTTTCTTTAATAAGTTTAGGCAAACCGATTTTTGGACACACACATAGATTGTTTTCGTTTGGCAAAACCTTGTGACCGCCACCATAAACTCTGTTTCCTGAAGCACCAAAAGCAAGTAGTGTAATTTTTGTATTAATTTCTTGCGAAGGATTTGCATCATCAGCATTACTGAAAATTTCAATTTTAAGATTATCTACAGGAAAGTGTTTGTCGTAAACAATTCCACTTAAGGGCACACAAAGATGATAAAAATTTCCCGGAAGCTTTTTCTTTACTGTATTGGTCATGTAAACAACGTAGGCATCAAGACCAATACTTGCAATATTAAACGCATACCACGGAGCCTGAAAACTCATATCCTGATATTTTTCCGGATTTTTTCCACAGGCACGAACAGCTGCCTCATCCGGAGTTTTTTCCGGATATACGCGGATTGCACGAGAATTTGCAAATAAAAGTCCGCCACTCAAAAGCTGGACAGTTTCTTCTATTGAGTGACCATCTGTTCCATCATTTCCGGTTCCAAGCGGAAGACGCAGAAGCGCAATTTTATTCATAATTGCATCGCGGTGCTTTGGGCCCTCCATTGCACATTTATAAAGCGAAGTCTGCACCTCAAGCGAAGTTCCGTCTCCACCAGCAGTTATAATGATGTTTTCAATATCCGGTTCATCTATTGCAATCAGCTGAGACACCACAGATTTTGTAAGATCCTTTGCATGGCCCGCATATTCAGTTGAAAAAATACGATAGGAAATTTCTTTTGCACATTGAGGCTGGGGCTTTGCTTCTTCCTGAATCTGAGAAAAATATTTTTTGTATTTTTCTGATTTATGAGAGTTTGTAAAGCAACCTGCCGTTTTATTTATTATAAAATAAGCATAAACCTTTTTACCGGCCCACAGTTTATTACGGGAAATAAGAGTTGTAATACATTCTGCGATATCATTCGGCGTAAGATTTAAGTCCATAATTTCACATCTCTCCTTATCTGTTTTACTTTTCCCAATAAACCGGCAAAAAGTAAATTATCATCGTATACAATTCAAGACGGCCTGCAAGCATTGCAAAACTGTACCAGTATTTTACAAAATCAGGAAGGAAGCCAAAATTTTCTGTAGGTCCAAGCAGTGCATAACCCGGACCAATATTTCCTACCATGCTTAGCGCACCAGTAAAGCTGGACCAAACATCAAGATTTCCAAGACAGCCAACAAAAGTTGTAACCGCAACAAGACCAAAGTACACAACCATAAAAGCCGCTACATTAAAAACAATATCTTTGCGCCCAGGACGTCCGTTCAAGCGGATTGCAAAAACTCCGTGAGGATGCAGCATTTTGCGGGTTTCATTCTGAACCTGTTTTCCAAGAACCAGCCAGCGAATAACTTTAACACCACCCGAAGTTGAACCTGAACATCCACCGATAAAGAAGGTCACAAACAACAGGAACTGAGAAACAGCAGGCCACTTCATAAAATCTGCTGTTGAAAAACCTGTAGTAGTCATCAGCGAAACAACCTGGAACGAACTGTAACGAAGGGTCTCACCAAAAGTGCCGTAAACCTTTCTGAGCGAAATTGTAACTCCAATTATCAAGGCTGCGACAATCAAAAGGTAGGCTTTGAATTCCGAGTTCGTTGTAATATCACGGAATTTTCTTGTAATGATATAGAAGTAAAGACTAAAGTTAATTCCAGAAAAGAACATGAAAATCATTATGATTACATCAATTGCAACAGAATCATAAGAACCGATTGAAGCATTCCGTGTAGAAAAACCACCAGTTCCAAGAGTTGCAAATGCATGAGAAAGTGCATCTGTAAAAGTCATGCCTGCAATTCGCAATGCAATCGTTTCAGCTGCTGTAAATCCGAGATAAATCAACCAGAGAATCTTTGCTGTAGTTGTGATTCGCGCAGTTACCTTTCCTTTTTCAGGACCCGTTGTTTCAGCTTTAATCAACTGAAAACCACCTACCCCAAGAAGCGGCATAAGTGCAACAGTAAGCGTTACAATTCCCATACCGCCAATCCAGTGAGTAAGACAGCGCAGCATATTGATTGATTTTGGTAAAGATTCGATTTCGGACAAAATAGTTGAGCCGGTTGTTGAAAAGCCGCTGACACTTTCAAAGAGGGCATCTACAAAACGTGGAATACTTTTACTTGCATACATGGGGATAGCACCCATAAAGCTGATTACAACCCAGGAAAGTGCAACAATCAAAAAAGTTTGACGAGTGTTCATTGTAATTTTGAACTTTCGGGTTGGAAGATTTACCGCAAGTACAAAAACAAAACTCACTGCCATTGGAATTATAAATGAAAGATAAACCGAAGTTTCACCATAATAAAAAGCAAACCCCAGAGGAATTGCAAAAAGCACACCAACGATTGAAAGGAGAATGGATGAAATTTTAATTAAGGATACAATAAACATTGAAATCTCCAGACATAAATATGGTAGAGCTAAAAATTGCTTTCGCAATTTTTTTAACGCTCTGCTATAGAACACCGGGCGCCAGCGCCCTTACACATCCCCGCTTCCGAAATATGCAAGAACTTTTTTACTGTTCTCTGCAACGGTAATAAGAACGATATGATCGCCCGCAGTAATACGGGTGTTTCCATTTACAATCTGGTACTGATCTGTGCCGGATTTTTTATCAAGCAGAACAAGGAAGGTTCCCGGATTTGAAATCTCTTTAAGCTCTTTACCGGTAACCTTGGAATCAGAAGTAACCTCACATTCAACAATTTCAAGTTGTCCGTTTGTTACTGTGTGAATCTCTTTTACAGACTTACCACGAAGATGACTCATAATCGAATCAACTACAGCATCTCTCAAAGGGACAGGAACATCAATTCCAAGTTTTCGCGAAATCTCTGCAAAGGCAGAACTTCCTACAAGACTTACAGTTTGCTTTACGCCAAGAGATTCAAGGTAAGCTGCAAGTACCATATTCATTTCATGGTTGTGTGTCGTACAAATTGCTAAATCAAAGTTTACAATTCCTTCATCACGAAGGAATGTTTCATCTGTTGCATCCGCACGCATAACACGCGCATCCGGAAATCTTTCAGAAGCAGCTTTTGTTAATTCATCATCCGAATCAATGATTACAAAATCAAAATTTCGTTTAGTCTTAATGCTGGTAAACAGCCGTGCTATTCCGCTTGCCTTTTGTGTACCACCCATCAGCTTTTCTGCAACAATGGTTCCAATACGGCCGGCGCCAATAAGTGCAACTTTGCGAAGCTCTTTCTGCTCTGCACCGCAAAGTTCAACGAGTTTAGAAATATTATCCTTAGAAACAAGAACCCCGATTATAGTGTCGGCAACAAGTTTTGTGTCACCGCTTGGGAGCATAGTTTCGCCATTCTGTTCAATATATGCAACAAGGAATTTTACATCAGTTTTTGTACGAAGTTCCTTTAAAGCAACCCCATCAAAAGTGCTTCCGGCAGCAACTGTAATACGTGCAATCTCAAGATCAGAATTATCAAAAGTAATTACATTACCTACAGCACCGTTTTCAACAGCCTGAACAATTGCATCGGCTGCCTCAACGTCCGGGTGAATCATATAATTGATTCCATAAAGTGGACGATGCTTTCCAGCAAAGGTATTTGAATGTTTTTTTTCTGCTTTTGCAGTATTTACATAGTAAGCATAATTTCGAACGCGGGCTATTTTTAAAATATCAGGATATACTGCATCCACAAGGGAGCAGGTAATCATATTAACTTCATCGGAAGATGTAACGCAAACTAGAGCATCGGCTTTTGCAATTCCAAGTTCTTCAAGCGTTTCAAGATTGTTACCGTCGGCACACATAACAGTGCAATCAAGCTGATTCGAAGCATGACGAATTGTATTTTCATCATTATCGACAACGGCAACCTGATTTTTTTCATTTATTAAAAGTTTGGCAAGCTGAATTCCAGTGAATCCTGCTCCCACAATTACTATTCTCATACTTTTATTATACTACGTTTTAGGGGAATACGTCATCCAAAAAAAATCCCCCTTGATAATGAAGTGCACTTCATAAATCAAGGGGGAAAATATTTAATTGCTAATCCTAAAACAATCTCATCAAATCTTCAATTGTTTCACGTCGGCGGATAAGCTTTACGCTTCCATCCTTGCAGATGAGAACTTCTGCAGGGCGTGGTCGGCTGTTGTAGGTTGAACACATTGACCAGCCGTAAGCACCGGTATCGAGCACACAGGCAAGATCTCCGCGCTGCATTTCCGGTAGTGGGCGGTCTTTTGCAAGCAAGTCGCCGCTTTCGCAAATGTTTCCGGTTACTGTCTGTTCCTTCAGTGAGTCACGACTAACAACTTTTCCCTCGCGGATAACTTCAATATCATGCCAGCTGTCGTACATACTTGGGCGAACCAACACGTTCATACCGATATCAGTTCCAACAAAGGTTTTTCCATTGTTATGCTTTACTGCATGAACACGGCCAAGAATTACGCTGCCTTCTGCAACACAGAAACGGCCAGGCTCGCTCTTGAAAAGCGGGGCTCGTCCATACTTTGCAACAAAATCTTCGAGAATCGGCTCAAGGCGCTTCTTAAAATCTTCCATTGGGAAAACAGCTTCGTCATCAAGCTTGTGATATGGAATACCATAGCCGCCACCAAAGTCTATGAACTCAAGGTCCTTAAACTGAAGGGCAATTCGCAAGATGTTAGTAACTGCATCAAGATATGGCTGTGGGTCCATAAAAAGAGAACCAATGTGCTGGTTGATTCCGGCAATTGTAAGATTGTACTTTGCAGCAATTTCAAAAATCTGTGGAATAAATTCTTCGGAAATTCCAAACTTAGTTTTCTTACCGCCGGTAACTACCTTTTCGTGGTGGCCTGCTCCAACACCAGGATTGATGCGCACTGCAACCTTACCGCCCTTATTGAGAGAACCGTAAAGCTCAAGTTGAGCAAGAGAGTCACAGCTTGTCATAATTCCGTTGTCGATTGCAAACTGCATTTCTTCTGCACTTACATTGTTTGGAACAAAGAAAATGCGTTCCTTTGGAAAGCCAGCCTTAAGCAGCATCTGGATTTCGCCAACGCTCATTGCATCGCAGTTGTTACCTTCTTCGAGAGCAAGCTTAAGGATGTGGATGTTTGTATTTGCCTTTACGGAATAGTTTGCTGTGTAAGGATACTTTGTTATTACCTTTGCAACAGCGTCCATACGGTTACGAAGAATCTTTTCGTTATAAACGTAAAGCGGTGTTCCAAATTCCTGTACAAGTTTTTCCAGATTATTGCCTTCGAAAAAATTTGATTGTTCGATAAATGAATTCATATAATCTCCAAATTTGTCCCTCACAGAGCTTAAGAGGGCACAGAGTCTTTTATATATTAAAAATCTCCTCTGTGTCCTCCGTGCCCTCTGTGAGGATTTTTTTAAAGCAAATGAGCTCTAATTTCTTCACCTGACAGTGGGCTCAGATAGGCTGGTGCAATGTCGAATACTGTCTTACAACCAGTCTGACCTTCCTTGTTCAAGCGATAAACTGCACGTGCATAAGCTACGAGTACGCTTGAAGTAAAGGCAGGGTTTGAATCGAGCTTGAGGCTGTATTCAATTACGTTGTTGAACTCATTGTCCCAACCGGTCTTTCCAGAGCGGATTACAAATCCACCGTGTGGAATTCCTGAATGGTTCTTCTTCAATTCTTCTTCGCTGATGAAGTTTACAGTTGTATCATAGTCTGCAAAGTAGTTTGGCATCTCTTTGATTTCTTTTTCGATGCGTGCCTTATCTGCACCTTCTTCTGCTACAACATAGCATTCGCGTGTATGCTTCTGACGTGTAGTCAAAGTTGGGTTCGAACCTGAACGAACTGCATCCAAAGCAGCCTGTACTGGAACTGTATACTGTCTTGCATCCTTAACACCTTCAATGCGGCGGATGGCATCAGAGTGTCCCTGGCTTACTCCCTTTCCCCAGAAAGTATAGTCACTACCGTTCGGTAGGATGCAGTTAGAGTAAAG
>CAMNIU010000229.1 GCA_946540605.1 uncultured Treponema sp. | reverse complement strand
CAGTATCTTCAGCAGCTGGATGAAATTACAAAAGAGTTAGGCTGTCCTATCATAACTGGAAAAACTCCGAATGCAGAACGCGATAAAATCTATCAGGATTTCCGCGAAGGAAAAATCCGTGTGCTCGTAGTTTCAAAGGTTGCAAACTTTGCAATTGATCTCCCGGATGCTTCACTTGCAATTCAGGTTAGCGGAACCTTTGGCAGCCGACAGGAAGAAGCCCAGAGACTTGGCCGTATTCTCCGTCCAAAGGAGCGTAAATCCCGTTTCTTTACTTTGATTACCCGCAATACCGTAGAAGAAGAGTTTGGTTCAAACAGACAGAAATTCCTTGCAGAACAAGGCTATGCATATAAAATTGTAAGATATGATGGAGAACTCAACCTCGATGAATGAGAATGAAATCAACCTCTGGGCAGAAGCCATTTCTTCTCTACCAGACAAACAGTTTTTTAATACAATGCGTCTCTATCTTGGAGAAATTAAAACTCCATATAACAAGCAGCGACTTACACAACAGCTTGCAGCTTTTATAAAGTCTCCAGAACACATAAACAGCCTTTTGACTCTCCTCGACAGATTTGATGTAACAGTCCTTACTGCAATTTCTCTCATTCCAAATGCAACACAGGAAACCCTGGTAAACTTTTTCCACACAGAATATTCAATTACAGAAATCTATGCTGAAATCATAAATCTCACTGAACGCCTTGTAATCTACAAGGAAAAATCAGACACAGGCAAAGAGTTCTTAAAAATCAATCCGCTTATCCGCGAAAATCTTTTGCCCTACCTTGATTCAAAGTTGATTTTTCCGGATTATGTACCTGCAACTTTTTCCAATGAAGATATTTTTTCAATTTCCCCAAATCTTCTTGCTGCCTTTATAACTTATATCCGTATTCGGGGCATTTCCTGCAAGTCCGACGGCGCAATCAAAAAGAACGACAAAAACAGGTTAGAAGAAATCTTTCCGGGTAAAGAAAATTTCATTCAGCTTTTGATGAATGCCTTTGTAAACCTTTCGCTTGTTTATGAAACAGAAGATGGCAAAGGCTATAAAATTGAACTTGCCCGCATCAAAAAATTTGCAGAACTGTCTGAATTACAGCAGTACACACTTTTGTGTGCCGCAGCAGTTTCACGCTTTAGTAAAGAAGGATTAAAAAAAGAAGCACAGCTGCTTATCGACTGTCTTACTTCAATTCCAGAAAACGGATTAAACCGCGACAGTATTTTACGGCTGGCCTTTCTAGTTGGAACCTTCACAGAAGATGGAAATGCCCTTGCTCACAAAAGCAGATTCAGCCGCATACTGGAAGCAGCCCGTCAAGAAGCAGGTGCAGAACCGGAACAGAATGCAGAATTGCTTGACCGCATGATTGACTGCGCAGTTGAATTCGGTCTTTTGAGAAAAACAGGTAAAACAGAAGATGACATAGATTTATATGTAAGTGCAAAGGAATTGTTTCCCCCTGATACTTACAGTTCAACACTAACTAACGATAGTTTGTCAAAAGAGACTGCCGTTTCTAAATCACCAAAAGTATTAAACATTGACTCCACCTTCACCGTAACACTTTTACCAGGCTTAAAACTCAAAGAGCTTATTCCACTCACGGATTTTATGTTTGTAAAAAAATGTGGTGTAGTTACGGAATTCGAAATAACAAGACAATCTGTTTCAGAAGGTTTTGACAACAGCATAACTCCTGAAATCATTTTTGAAAGAATAGAAAATTATTCGTATTATGAAATTCCGCAAAATCTCAAAATCAATATTACAGAATGGTATAACTCATATTCTTCTGCAAAACTGTACTATGGTTACGTACTCAAGGTAACAGATAACAACATAACCTTTGTAGAAAAAAATCCGAACATTCAGAAATATATAAAAGAAAAACTTACCGAAGGAATTTATCTTTTGAATATTCCAGCCGGTACAAATATTTCAGACTTTATTTCAGAAAGCTCACTTGAGTTTTTAGGAAACGTAAAAACCTCTCATACTAAGTCAGAATTTTCAACATTCCCGCTATTACGCAGTGGACATAGACCTGCAGTTTTGGAAAATAAAAATACTACCGAACGAAAGCAAACTTCGATTTCTGATGCAGACAAACTCCTGAAAAATCTCAAAGCATGTCTTCAAAAAATGGATATGGATAAGCATATCAAAGAAAGCCTCGAATACAGAATTTCGAATCGACTTATTCTTTCTGAAAATCAACTTAAGACAGCCTCTGTGCGCACAGAAATTCTTGAAGCAGACGGAATGGATTTTGCAGGCAAAGTACATCTGATTGAAGCAGCAGTAAAAGATGAAGACCTTATGGAAATCCAGATGCCGGATTCAGATGGTTCAGGAAATTTCTTTACCATCATGGGACATCCGTTAGGAATTTCAAAACAACCAGGCGAAGCAGTAATGCGCCTGCAGATTGAACCAACAGGCGACATTCAGAATCTCCTGGTAAGCAGAATAACACATTTACGAAGATTAAGATTCTAGGAAGTATAAAATATGGAACTTTACATTGTACGACACGGCACCACAGACTGGAATGCACAGAAAAAATTTCAGGGTGCACAGGATATTGAACTCAACGAAAACGGACGTAAACTTGCAGCCGAGCTTGGAGTCAGACTTGATGCAGCAAAAATTGATTTTGACTGCATCTACTCTTCTCCACTTATACGTGCTTATGAAACTGCCTGTTTAATCCGCGGACACAAAATCTATCCGATAATCAGAAATCAGCTTCTTACAGAAATCAGTTTTGGAAAACTTGAAGGGTTACCTTATGATGACTGGATTAACACAGACCTTCCACGAAAATATTTTTTCACAGCCCCTGCCAGTTATGTGCCGCCAGAGGGCGGAGAAACTTTTGATTCAGTTTGCGAACGTACAAAACGTTTTGTACAAACTGTGATTGAACCTGTCCAGAAAACAAAACCAGATTCACGAATTATGATCGTTGCACACGGCGCCCTGCTTGCTGGAATGATGTGCTACCTCGACGGTCACGGAATAGAAAACTTCTGGGGCAATGGCCTCAAGGGGAACTGTGAAGAGACTGTGTATACATTTGATGGCAACAAATGGACAAAGACTGCCGAAGACGAAGTGCACGATAATCCATATACAAACTAATTGTCATCCCGAACTTGGTTCGGGATCTATTATCAAAAGATGCTGAAACAAGTTCAGCATGACGCTTTTCTATCAGGAGAAAATATATGATACTAAAAAAATCAGATCCACATTCAATCGAAAAGACCGCTTCTACACTCAAAGAAGGCAGCATAGTAATAATCCCAACCGACACCGTTTACGGCTTCAGCGGAATCGTAGACCTAAAAAGCGCAGACACACCTTTTGAAACAGATGCTAAAATCCGCGCAATAAAAGGCCGCGCAGAAACAAAGCCTCTCATTCAGCTCATTGCCCGCCCGGAAGATATCCGCCTTTACACAAATGACGAAATCCCGCCAGCCCTGCTCGCAAAATGGCCGGGCGCACTTACAATCATAGTTCACATCAAAGAAAATGCCCCTCTTGCGCCAGCTGCAATTCCTGCCACCCGCACAGTAGCCTTCCGTTGCCCTGGTGATGAATGGCTTAGAAAAATCATAGAAGCCTGCGATGCCCCGATTTTCAGCACAAGCGTAAACCGCAGCGGCCAGCCCGTGTTAGACACAACAAACACGATAACACAAGAGTTTGAAAAAGATGTAGACCTCATCATAGATGACGGAGATAAAAAAGGAGCACTTCCATCAACTCTCGTCACAATAGAAAACGGCACAGTTAAAGTTCTGCGACAGGGAAGCGTTTTAGTTTAATAAAATTATTTTCGCCTTACTTCAAATTTTGTCTCACCGGCAGTCGGCTTTTTTTCTTCAAGCTGCCTGTATTTTTTGTATAGAACTTCCTGAGCACGAACAGGTTCTTCCTTTTTACCACGTTCAACCGGTTGCCAGCTTCCGTTAGACTGAAGTTCCATTGCAGTTGTGTTATCAGAAAAGTAAGTATCCAGAATTGATTTTACATCTTCAAAGGCAACCTTATCCAGAATCGGGAACATAAGCTCAATACGACGATCCAGGTTGCGATTCATCCAGTCAGCAGATGAGCAGTAGAGCTCCGGTGTACCACCATTCTGAAAATAGAAAATGCGGGAATGCTCAAGATAGCGGTCTACGATCGAAACTACACGAATATTTTCACTGAGCCCTTCAACACCAGGAACCAGCATACAGATTCCACGGATATTCAAAAGAACCTTTACACCAGCCTGACTCGCTTTATACAAAGCAGAAATAACTTCTTCGTGAGTAAGACTATTCATTTTTGCAATAATCAAGCCAGGATTTTCTGCAGTGCTTCGTTCAATTTCGCGGTTTATCATTGCAATGAGACGAGACTTAATTGTAACCGGTGCCATCGAAAGACAGTTCATATTCTGCAAAGTTGAATAACCCGTAACCAGATTAAAGAACAAAGTGGCATCGTTTGCAATCTGCGGATTTGCAGTGAACAAAGAAATATCCGAGTAAAGCTTTGCAGTCTTAGTATTATAATTTCCCGTTGCAAGGTGCACATAACGACGAATCGTATCACTCTCACGACGAATTACCATAAGAATCTTAGCGTGAACCTTAAGATTTACAAGCCCATAAATTACCGTAACGCCAGCCTGCTCCAGTTCGTTAGCCCATGCAATATTGCGTTCCTCATCAAACCGCGCTTTTAATTCAACGAGCACCACAACCTGCTTGCCACGCTGCGCCGCTCTCTCCAGTGCATCAATAATCGGAGAATTTCGCCCTGTGCGGTAAAGAGTCATTTTAATAGCAAGTACATCATCATCATCCGCGGCATCAGAAATGAACTTTACAACCGGGTCGTAGCTTTCGTAAGGCACGTGAAGAATCTTATCATGCAGTTTCAAAGTATCCCAGTAAGGTTCCTCTTCTGGTAAGTCCGCCGGATAAAAATGCTCCCAGCGCTCAAAACTTAAAGCCCCGCCCTCATCTGCCTCGCGCAGCTCCATGAGGTCACCAGGATTAATAATCTGGTCTACACGGTAAACATCCTCTTCGGAAAGCTCAAGTTTTTCCATCAAAAACTTCTGGATTTTCGGACTCGAAGCATTGCAGGTCATCTGAACAGGAAACGAAGATTTTCTCTGAATCAAAACATCTTCCATTGCGTGAATAAAGTTTTTACCAGCATCTTCGTCCACTGCAAAATCAGCATCGCGGGTAACCTTAAAAAGCAAAGTTTCTTCAACTTCAAAACCCGGGAAAAGTTTTGTTCCAAAAGCGGCAACAACATCCTGCAAAAGCGCAAACTGACGGCCGTGAACCCCACCAATTCCATTTCCCGCAAGCCAGTAAATATTTGGAATACCTTCCGGGATTTCTACAAGAGCAATTCGCGGCGAATCCTTATCCCCATGAAATTCCTCACTTCCCTGAGCCATCTTAATTCCTTTAATCGGAGAAAGAAGAAAAGCCGCATAAGTTGTAAGATTTTTTATATGAGGAAAAGCCTCGGTATCTGTGCGGAGCGGAGTAAGCAGCGGAAAAATTTCAGAACTAAAAACACCATTAAGATATTCTGATTGCTGCTGAGTGTACTGTAGTGGGGTGATATAAACAAGCCCTTCAATTGCAAGCTCAGGAAGAATATCTGCCATAAGACATTCCTGCTGAGTACGAATAATTTGATGAGCACGTGCAGAAATTGAGGTAAGCACCATTTGAGGAGAAAGCCCGGATACATCAACATAAGACGGATTTTCTGCGAGCAGACGTTTTAAGGATGCAACACGAACCTGAAAGAATTCATCAAAATTAGAAGTTACAATCGAAAGAAACTGCAGGCGTTCCAAAAGAGGCAGTTCTTTATTGAGCCCCTGGTATAAAACGCGGGCATTAAACTCAAGCCAACTGAGTTCACGGTTGAAATATCTTTCCTGCATATAATCTCCTTCCAGTACAGATTCCCGGGTCAAGCCCGAGAATGACAAATGTGTCATCGTCGGGCTTGA
>CAMNIU010000228.1 GCA_946540605.1 uncultured Treponema sp. | reverse complement strand
TTTCTGGCAATCATAGCGGCAGCCTTTTTTTTGGCTGGAGTGCTGACTGCAGGAATTATTGTGGGGTTAAAAGCAAAAAAATGGCGGAAAGAAACCTTAAAAAGGTCCCGGGCAGTTTTAGGGGGACTTGCCGGAGAACAGGTGGCACCGTATTTACCTGGATTTCCCTGTAATCCGGCAGATGTCAGATTTATTGGAAAGCCGATAGACTATTTGGGATTTGCAGGTGCTTCTGAAGGCAACGAAATCAAGGAAATTTTATTTATAGAAGTAAAAACCGGCCAAAGCCAGCTTTCAGAACGTGAAAGAGAAATAAAAAATTTAGTTCAAAAAGGCAAAGTCCGGTATGTAGAATATCGTCTAAAATAAAACTTAGTGTAAAACCTTATAACTTCTTACGGCCAGAACCTGAAAAATTTCGTTCTTTGTACAAGATTGAACACTGCCATCGCTCATATTAACATAGCATGCACTTGTTGTATTTAAAGATTGACTTGATGACCAGAAACTTCCATTCAAGTAAGCAGAAGAACTGCTTTCATCGTTTTTTACAGCTCCAAGAGCTTTAAGGATATTCTCAAAAATTTGCTTTGATTGATAAATATATAAAAGTTCTGAAAGAGACGGCATATACCAGTTATTATAACCGGAAATCTCATATTTACTTTCATAATTTTCAATATAATCAAATGCCCTGTAATTATCATAAACATTTTCAGAGGAAGTTCCGTTACTGTCTATTGATTTGATTATGTTCCAGTTATCGCTTCCGTCAGTATCGCCGTTAGAAGTAATAGTTGTTCTGAGAAGACCATTTATAGTTCTCTTGTCTACAATACAGTCTGAATATATTTGAGAAATATTTGTGGTATTTCCTGCGCAGCCTGATTTTGCCCAGCAACGGTTTTTTGCTGAACCTAAAGGTTCAAAGAAGTTTTTTATACCTAAGAGAGTTGGAACTCCATATGCGTTAAAATAAATAATACCCACAGCACTTTCAATTTGCTCTTTGGTATAAGTTATATCGTGTTCATAATTTACAGGAGCACGATCCTGTAAATAAAGATCACCAAGTGCATATCCAGAGTAATCATCAACATAGAGAGTTCCTGATACAGACTGTAAATCATAGGAAACAGTGACTGGATATGAACCTGCTTCTGAAGGAATTTTTAATTTAATATAAGCGGTTGTGTCGCTGACAATTTTTACTGTTGAACCGGTGGTTACAGAAGAATCAGAAGAACAGGATACAGTAAATTTAGATTTGTCAATATTTGGAGAATTAAAGTTGAGTCCCTGGAGAACAGCTGACATTTCTGATTCAACTGGTTTAAGACCGGCTTGAGGAATACTTATCTGAGTCAGACGGGGCTCACCGTAAATTTGAAGCTGTGCACTCTTTGTATTTATTGTTGTTCCATCTATTATGAGCTTTAAATAAAACAGCCCTTCTTCCTGTGGAACGGGAACATCACAGTAAAAATAATTATAAACAGAATCAGAGTTAAAGGTCTCTGTAACAGTTGCCGTATAAGGTGTACGTTCACCAGCGTAATTATAAAAAGCGGTTACGATTGATTTTGCCAGAGATAAATTGCTTGCTACAAACCTGGCTGTTATTTTTGTTGAACTCGTTACATCGTTTATATCAAATTTTGTAACAGCAACCGCAGATGTATCGTATTCATAAATTTCAACTAAAGAAACATTTGGAGAATCAGACAAACGGAATGTAGCAACAACATCATCATAAATTACTCCATCAACAGAATATTTTATGGTAAAAACTGTACCGCTGTCAGATTTTGCACAATTAGTGTCTACAGCAGAATTGGTCATATTAAATTGAGCTGTAGCAGTATTGTCTGTTTTATTAATGCTGGGAACAACATCCAGACAATAAGTTGAGTCCTTATAGCAATAAAGTCTTAAACAACGCATTTCTTCAGTGGGAAGATAACTAAAATATTCACCTTTAATCGTTGCTGTGATTTTTTCGCTACTTGAATAAAGCAAATGAGTTTTATCCAGCGTTATGGAATCAATAACATAAGAAACTGTAGTTGTCATTTTAATTTCTTTACCGACTGCGCTCTGGTTACCGGTTTCGTCTAATGTAACTGTGCTTCCTGTAACAATTAGATTTGGTTCAACATCTGATACCTCAAGTTTCTGTATATGTTTTGCAATAGCCCTTGTTACTGGTGTAGCATCTCCAATTTTATACGTTAAGTGAACAAATCTAAAATCTTCGTCATCAGGATCTGTCCAGGTAAATGTGATTCGGCGTAGTTTATAATTGTATGCGACGTACAAGCCAGAAACATTTGCAGGAGGAGTTGTGTCATTATCAGTGATTGGAATTGTATTTTCTGTTTCGCAGCTTAAAAAGAAAAAGAGAGATACTAAAAACAATAAAAATTTGATTTTTGTATTCATAGGAAAACTCCAGGGTGCATGATGATGCATGACAATGCGTGATAAGGATAATTCTACCACACTGTTGGGAATTTTTCTAAATATATATTCTTACTTTGAATGTGAATTTTTACAGTCCGGTTCCTTCGTCAATGCCCATCAT
>CAMNIU010000227.1 GCA_946540605.1 uncultured Treponema sp. | reverse complement strand
CGATAATTCGGCATTCATTAGCCAACTGGGAAAGCACCATCAGATAACTCTGTAATAAGCCTGGATGTATAGAATTTTCCGGTTCCTCAACTATTATACGTTGTTCTTGCAAATTCGATTACATGATTTCGATATTCTTCAGAAGTCCAGCTATAAGAGATAAAAACTTTGGGTGCCCTGTCAAACATAATGACTCACCTTTCTTTTCACATTAGGCTCGATAAACTATTGTTCGATTTTGTATATTAATTATATCATAAAATACTTTTAATCAAAAAACAAAAAATACAATACTTACAAGAATTCACGGATTGTTTACAATAAATCGGGAAATATTCTTTGCTAAATATTTTTTTAAATGTTATATCAGTATCACTAATTCTAAATTCTGTTTCAGTTAATATGAACGCCCTGTGCAACAAAAGCAACGCCACACGGAAGCTGGCCCTTTCCCGGCTGAAGGAGCGGTGCTACTGTCTGACCCTGGCCAACACCAAACGAAAAACAGAACAGGCTAGAACCCGATGGGCAAGGTTTCGTGATCTGCTGGGGATTGAGGAGGAAAACAATTAAATCAACCTGATTTCCGTATTGACTAATCAAGTTGAAAAAGCTATAATAAAATTACCTAATAGGTAATTTTATTATAGGTGAAAGTATGGAACTGGTCTACAAAACAGAGAAAGTTCGTAAACTCTGTGAAAGCAAAAGAGCAGTCACAAAGTTTTTTGGTGGAAAAGAAATTTTGGCAGTCAGCCTGCAAGCCAGAATTAACGCTATGCAAAATGCCATAACTATTAAAGATATCATTGTTCAAAAGCCTTTTCACTTCCATCAACTGAAAAATAAAAATGGCAAAGATTTAGAAGATTTCTTTGCCATTGATGTAAAGTCACGCAGCGATCCGTGGCGAATTATCTTGCGCCCATTGAACAGTGATAAAGAACCATTTGTTCCATGCCACATTGACGAAATCGCTGAATCTGTTGAAATAGTAGAGATAAGGGAGGTAAGCAACCATTATGAGTAACTACATCGAATATAACGACAAAATTGCATTTCATCCCGGTTACTATATCAGCGAAGCCATCGAAGAAAGCGGACTCACCCAATATGATTTTGCAAAAAGACTGGATACAACTCCTAAAAATATCAGCTGCCTTGTAAACGGAGAACAAAAACTGTCAACAGATATTGCCATGAAACTGGCCCGTATGTTGGGCACCAGTGTGGAATATTGGCTGAACCTGCAAACTGCTTATGATACTGTCACCGCTGAAATTAAATCCGATGAAGCATTACAAGAAGAAAGAAAAATTTTCAGTTATCTGGACTACAAATATTTTCAAACGAATTTCAACCTGCCAGCACTTCCAAGAAAAAAAGACCTGCAAATTGAGCAGGTCCGAAAATTTCTCAATGTTTCAACATTGGCAGTTTTCAGGGAAAGAGATATGGCAGTAAGCTTCAGAAGCAGTACAGCTGTGTTAGAAGAATCAAATATTGTAAAAGCCAATATTATGGTACAGATAGCAACAAATCTGGCATTAAAAAATCCGGCTCCAAAATTTGATCGAAATCAATTTAATAAAGTTGTAAATTTCGCACTCACTTTAACAAGAAACCATCATGACTTTTATCCGCTTTTGTATAAGGCTTTTTTTGATGCCGGAGTTAATTTTGTAGTTTTACCGAATCTTCCCGGTTCCAAAATAAATGGAGCAACAAAAAAAATAAAAAATAATATTGTGCTGATGGTCAATGACAGAAGAATGTACTCAGACACTTTCTGGTTCACCTTATTCCATGAAATCGGCCATATAAACAACGGAGATCTTGGCATAACATTTGAGGATGCACTGCATCATGCAGAAGATGAAGCAGATACCTACGCAGAAAACAAATTAATTCCGCCAGAAGCTTATACTCTTTTTATTAATAATTGTAATCGTCATTTTACTGTACAAAATATTTCTCACTTTGCCAGCCAGATTGACCGGGATCCCGGCATTGTACTCGGCCGTCTGCAAAATGACGGGCTTATTGATTATCAAGACTGGCGTTTTAAGCAATTACAAAAAAAATATAAAATATGTTCTAAAGTTAACTGACCGGCTCATCACCGGTCAGTTTTATTTGTTATCATTTCTTTTAGCACCACTCTTTGAAAGCTTTTTAAGCGGCCACATCATTTTCAATATGAAAAGGTACTTTTTATCTCCTGCAAACACCCTGTATAACAAAAGCAACGCCACACGGAAGCTGGCCCTTTCCCGGCTGAAAGAACGGTGCTACTGCCTGACCCTGGCCAACACCAAACGAAAGACCGAACAGGCCAGAACCCGGTGGGCAAGGTTTCGGGATCTGTTGGGGATCGAGGAGGAAAATACATCTATTTCCCCACCCTGAAATACCTCTCACTCCTCGTCATCATCCGCAGCAATTACACTTGCTTCAATCATTTGTGTGACAACATGATTCAACAACGAAGCAACTGTTCGGTGTTGGCCACATCGGTTAGACGTCTTTTCCCGTCTGCGGCTTTCAATTTCAACTGACTACAATTTGTAGTCAGTTCATTTCCCTCCGCTTTTATCCTAACTTTCAATACGCTCCAGTACTTTGCCGCC
>CAMNIU010000226.1 GCA_946540605.1 uncultured Treponema sp. | reverse complement strand
TCATTCCGAACTTGTTTCGGAATCTATAGAACTAGATGTGGTGTAGATGCTGAAACAAGTTCAGCATGACAATACTTTTTGGACAGCCCCGATATTGTCTAATTATTTTTCAGCGTGAAAATGATACTCAATTTTCACATACCAGCCTTCTTTCTGTGATGCTCCTGCAGAAACATCTGCACTAGCATCAATCGAGTGATGACTTTCCGATTGTGACTGTGAATTGTTTTGGTCGTATCACCTTCCGAAAACGGAAGGTCGTTTAGTGACTCTACTTTTTTATAGTGTCACTAGGTCTTTTGCACCCACGAGTTTCTCTTGTAAATCTGGAAACTCCTGACATAAAACACAGTCTTTGAATTGGTTTTCAGTCAGAATCAACATTCTTACTTCACCTGTAGGTGGTAAATATGATTTTATTGCAGATTTATAATTCTTATAAATCTGCAAAACAAGTTTGTCAAGACTTTAAGCGAAGCGTGTCTTGACGAACTTGTATCCTATTCTGATGCTTGATGCAACTTTTTTTCTATACTTTACAGTAATCGCACTCCAGACCTTTCACGTCTACCTTGCAGGTAAAGAGACAGCCGTCGAGTTCGCCGGTCTGGCCGGTAGCTGCACTTGTGATAAAAAGGGTATCCAGCTTGTCGCCCATAAAGCAGCAGGAGGTTACGTTTTTAGCAGGCACATTTACAACCGCAAGAAGCGAGCCGTCTTTTGTGCTCCGCTCTTCTATGCGGCTGCCACCCCAGAAGGCTACCCAGAGATTATCTTCTGAATCGATGCACATTCCGTCTGTCATACCACGGCCTTCTTCCGGCTTGAACAAAACCTTGCGGTTAGAGATTTCGCCACTTTCCAAATCATAATCATATTCAAAAACTGCATACTGCAGGGTATCTGAAAAATAAAACTTTTTGCGGTCAGAGCTCCAGGCAAGTCCATTGGAAATTTTAGTATTGGCCTGCTTTACAGTCACTTCGCCATTTTCCAGGCAAAAGAGATTTCCGCTCGCTTCATGAATATCATCATCCACAGAAGAGCCAAACCAGACTCGGCCTTTAGGGTCTGCCTTCACATCATTTGAACGCTGCCAGGCCTTGTAATATTCAGAAAGATTTTTGATAAGAAGAGGCTTTGAGCCATCAGCATTTTCAAGATAAAGGCCATCTGTCCCGGCAATCAGATAAGTGCCCGGTTTTTCAGCCGGGACTGCAGAACCGATTTTCTGCCCGTAAGAAAATGTTCGCTTGTTTCCGTCCGGTCCGAGAGTAAAAAACTTCCCCTCCGCAATATCAACCCAGGAAATAGTTTTCGTGCGGGCATCATAAAACGGAGACTCGCCAAGAGTGTGTTTTTCTTTTATGAAAAGTTCTGCTGTGTAAGTTTTGATTTGGGTTACCATAAAAATATTTTATCACTAAATGACTCTGTGAAAAAGGCCACGATGTCAAACTTCAACTACACGTATCGCATACTCTCATGAACGATAAAAATTGAAACAATGAGTCTGCATATTTCTAAAATAAGGCAAGCAACTCCAAGAACCATATAAAAAACTGAGTTCTTTACAAGCAAATCAATTTTCAATAACAATCCAAAAGAAGGAATGAAAAATAATAATCGGAAAAAGAATTGCAAAAAGTAAATTTTGTAAGCAATCAGCTTATTGCAAAAATATAAAATGCCGGTAGCAAAAATGCTTAAGGCAAGTATTGCCTGTATATAAGGAATTGTCTGAATAATAAAAGGTATGCCCACAGTTATTTCAATATGTTCCACAAGTCTCCTAAACAGATTGATAATAATCTTAACCAGCGTGTAAACATTACTGAACTCCAGGATTCCAAAAAAGATATTCCACTTCTTGTTCTGATTTACATCGAATTTTTCAGCTACACCATCTTTAGGTGTAATTTTCCAGATAGGAACTAAACGAAACATAGGCACCTCTTTCTTTTTTAATATATTTATTATAGCATACTTCAAATAAATTTGTAAAAAAAGGAAACGTAACGACAATGAATCACGAAGAACTCTTACTTAATTTGAAAGATAACGAATGGCCGCTTACGATAATTGATCATGACAGGTTGATTGCCCGGGCAATAGTTGTAGATGCTGAAGAGAATTTCTATTTTGTCAGGGCAAATAGAGACGATGATTTTGGTAAGGCAACTCTTATTGAAACAGCAGGCGGTGGCGTAGAAACAGGAGAAGATCTGGACACTGCCATCAGACGTGAACTTAAGGAAGAACTCGGTGTTGATGTCGAAGTGATTAGCAAGATTGGGGTTGTCAGCGATTACTACAATCTGATCCACAGGCATAATATCAATAACTATTTTTTATGCAAAGTTATAGCTTTTGGAGAAAAGCATTTAACAAAAGATGAAATTGAAGATTTTCACCTTTCTACTCTAAAATTAAAATATGAAGATGCTTTAGCTGAATATGAAAAATGCAGATGCACAAGTCTAGGAAGACTTGTAGCAAATAGAGAAGTACCTGTTCTGAAGAGAGCAAGGGATTTGCTGGAAGAGCTGACAAAGAAGTGATTTCCCCTAGAATACATTACATGTCATTCAATTTTTCCCATTATCCTTTCTTTTCTAATTACATCAATAAGTTGTTTGCTGGCTTTTTCATGAGTTTTTTCTGAAGGATGCCAGTCGGCACAAATTGAATCACTCATTTGCTGAGGTTTTAGTCTTAACGCAGAGATTCTTGAATCTCCTGTTTCTGAAGAATATTTTGAAACAGCCTGAGACATACTAATATATAAATCATCTCCCATCATTCCCAAACAACAAATAATATATGCCTTAGGATTTTTCCGTCTGATCTGTTTCAGAAAGTCTGTATATGAATCAACATATTCCTGAAGTCTATCAGCTTTTTTCTTTGTATAAGTGGCATCATTCGTACCAAGATTAATAACAACAAAATCTGGCTGATATGAGTCAAAGTTCCAGCTTATATTTCCCGGATTTATTCCAAAAATTGTATTTCCCCAGCTAAAACCAAGTTTGTCATACACTCGCGGAATTACAGAATTTGCATTTTTCTTGGCATCACCTGTATAACCAGAAATAATTCCCCAGCCACTTACACTTACAAAAGACCAGTCTGCATTAAGTGCCTGTGCAGTTTTAAATGCGTAAGTTTTGGTTGCATCTTCTGTTGATGTTTTAAAATGATGTTCTTTTACTGGATCATCAACTCCATAACCACAAGTTATAGAGTCTCCTACAAATTCAATCTTAAATTCTCTTTCTTTACCTGGTGTTACAATTCCATTTTCATTAACAGTAAGACATGTAATTGCTGCCAAAGAATTAGCACTTTCAGAAACTTTTAAAATCTGAACAAGCCCTTCCCTATTTTTATCTTCATCAAATATTGTAAATGTTTCAGATTTTTTACTAATCAATTTATCAAGGAATCTTTCACCATTTACAAAAGCAACAATTCGGGCAGAAGAATCAGTTTCATGACCTGAAGCTCCACTATCGCCAGCAATAGTTACTCCCAGATATTTTGATTTTACATTAAACTCAATTCCACTTGCAGAATATGCCAGAACCAATCCGTTTGAATGTTCATA
>CAMNIU010000225.1 GCA_946540605.1 uncultured Treponema sp. | reverse complement strand
AAGCCTGCAGCAAAGGCTAAAGATGCAAGTTCTGAGGCAAAGCCAAAGAAAACTACAAAGAAAGCTTCTGAAAAGAAAGAAGAAGCTCCTGCTAACTAAGCTAAATAGGAGTTTAATATGTCAAAGAACCATCGTGGATCTGGAATTAGATCATTACCTGCACACGGAAGAGGAACTTGTGCTATTTGTGGAAAGACAGATATTAAAGTTCTTTGGGAAAAGGAAATTAATGGTCAGACTGTAAATGTTTGTAAGTTCTGCAACGCTAAGCTCAAGAATGAAGCTCGCGTAGAAGCAAGAAAAGCAAAGCCAGCCGCTGAAGAGGCTGCTCCTGCTGCAGAAGAAACTCCAGCTGCTGCTGAGTAAGTTCTGTTTTTACAAACTTGTAAACCGTCATCTATAGGGTGACGGTTTTTTTTATTATAGCCTTGAAAGAAAAGGGAAACTGAAATATAATTATAAGGTAATGAGCGTAACAACTAGTCATCACATTTCCAGATATTACGATTATTATCGTGATAAGGAAATTGTCTTTACTAAAGCTAATCTTAAGTCTCTTCGAATTGACCCTCGACAGATTTACTTGAAGAGTAATGGCGGGCAATGGCCATGCATAATTAATTCCTCTTCTCTTCAGCAGGCAAAAGTAATTGTTGGTACTTCAAGCGGTATTTATGGAACAATTCAGAAGAACAGAACTGCTCCTATAAGTATTCGTTATTGTTTTTTTGACCAGAATAATGAACCAATTCAATTCTCTGTAAATTGTAATGTTATTGATATTAAGCCTTTTCAGAATTCAAATGAGCTTGCAATGTTAACGCTTAATTTTACTCAGCGACCGCCTGATGATTTAATTTTACGAATAGGTGAGTTCATAGAAGTAAATGAGAACTTTCAGAATCGAAAGGAAGAGCGTATCGCAATTAATGAAAATTCTCTAAGACTATTGAACATTCCAAAAGAAGAATCTTATATTTTTATTGCAGGGGTTCCTCGTAAATGTATTCTTAAGGATCTTTCTTTTGGTGGTGCAAAGGCTATGCTTGTTGGTATTCCAAAATTCCTTGAAAATAAACCAGTTGATTTACGTTTGTTCTTTATTGATACAAATGAAAAAATCTCTTTACAGGGAGTTATAAAGAATTCTGACTTTTTACCTGGCCGTAAGGATATTTCAATTGTACATATTGAATTTGTGCCAGATGAAATTCCTATGACATATAAATTCCATATCAATAGCTATATTACATCTTATCAAAAGCAGTTGATTCAGAATCAGATAAACAATAAAGCTGCGGCAGAAAAAGCAGAGGCTGAGGCTGCTGCAAAAAGAGCTGCTGCAGAACAGAAGGTTGCTGAACTTGCTGCTGCACAGAAAGAAGCTGAAAGTCAGAAGTTAAAGGCTCAGTTAAGTGCGGCTGCTGGCAACTCAGTTTCCGGACAAGTGCCTTTTGGTTCAACTGGTACTTCAGCTGCAAACTAAATCTTTTTATTTAAGTGGTATATTATGAATCCTTCAAACCCATTGGAATCGATATATTATATCAATATTCCAAAACTTGAGCTTACTTCAAGTAATGCATTTGAAATTGATCCTACAATTCCTTTACCTGTTCAAAAAAAGGTGAGTGAAGCTGCAGGAAATTTTAATCCAAAAGAAATTGAAGCAGAACAGATTCTTGCTGGAATGCTTACAATTCTTGCTTACGACAGTAAAAATGAGCATCTTGATTATTATCGTTCAATCTTAAAGAAGGTAAAACCTAATCTTAAAAAAGAATTGTGTGAAGCTGCAATTCTTAAAACTAAGAATGAAGATTTTGATCTTGCAGAAGAAATCTTTCGTGCACTTATAGGTTTTGATCCTGAAGATGTAGCAATAATGCTGAATATGGCTTTGTTCCTTGATCAGAGAGCAGATTCTTATAGAAATTCAGGGCTTTTTGATGATGCAGATGCTTATGATGCAGATGCTTATTCTTATTATGAACAGGCTATGAATGCCGAGCCGCCGCTTCCTGATGTTTACTTTAATGTTGGTTTTTATTATATGAAACAGCATAAATACCGTGAAGCCAAAGATGCTTTTGAAACTTATCTTGCATTGACTTGTGAAACAAGTGATGAAGAAATGGGTGAGAATGGTGTTTATAAAAAAGAACGCGCTCAGGAAATCATCAATAATATTAATAACCAGAATATGGATGATGAAGCATTTAAAGCGGCTTATGATTTGATTTCAAGCGGTCAGGAAGAAAAAGGTCTTGAGCAGATTCGAGACTTTTTGCAGTCAAATCCTAAAGTCTGGAACGGCTGGTTTATGCTGGGCTGGGGATTACGTCGTCTTGAACGCTACGCTGATGCTAAACAGGCTTTTCTTGAAGCCCTTAAGTATGGCGGAGACACAAATTCGGATACATATAATGAACTTTCATTGTGTTATGTGCAGGAGCATGATTTTGCTGAAGCTCAGAAATGCTTAATGAAAGCTCTTACTCTTGAACCGGAAAGTACAAAAATTATTTCTAATCTTGGTTATCTGGCACTTGCTCAAGGCAAAAAACAGGAAGCAAGAAATTACTTTACTGCAGTTCTTGAATATGATCCTAAAGATAAAATTGCTGCCAGTGAGTTGATGAAATTGGAGCAGGAAGCTGATTAATTAATCAAAACGACATCGCCTTCGGTGATGCCGTTTTTTTTGTACCAGCCTTGTGGGACTTCGAGTGCATAACGTACAGAAACTGTACTTACAATTGATGCAAGACTATAAGGTGTCATATCAAAAATATTACGGATTTTTCCTTTTGAATCGATATATGCAATAGAAAGAGGATGAGGTGTATTTTTCATCCAGAAAGAAAGAATCTGGTCGCGCTCAAAAATAAAAAGCATTCCTGTTCCGTCCGGAATATTTTTACGTTCCATAAAACCGTGGTTTCGGTCTTCCTGCTTTTCTGCAATTTCTGCAGATACTGTAAATTTGGTGCCATCCTGGCGAACTATGGTGATATCTTTTACTGGAAGTTTTTTAGTTTTACAGGAAAGAAGTTGAGTAAAAGCCAGAAAGGTAGCAAAGATAAAAATAAGTTTTTTTGTATTTATCATAATCCATCCAGAAACATTTCGCGGGTAACTTCTGTTGGAGAAGCCTGCACGTTAGAATAATTTTGCGTTTCATCAAAACGTTTATTGTCAATATATTTTAAGGTAAGCGGTTTTTCAAGACTCATGGTTACATCATCATCTTTCCAGGTTGCTGCCTGTGGACTAAAAGTTGTTGGTTCTCCATATTTTTTTGTTAATGTGGTAAAAACGCTGTAATAGTCCATTTTATTCTGATTAATGTTTATTGTAATTATGTAAAGTTCATTGAAAGAAAACTGAAACCAGCAGCGTGTCAGAAAGTTTGAACCAAGCCCCTTTTCTGCATCTGTTTCTATAAGAGTTTTGCTGCTTCCGGGGATTAAAGAAACATCTCTATCTCCGTGGTAGCCAAAATCTGGGTCTTTAACAAGGTTTTCTTTTGTCTCTTCCAGGGTCATTCCCAGCATTATGTTTTTATAGCCATGTGGTAAATCTTCTGCATACGAAAATACTGCTGACAGTAAAAAAGAGAAGGCAAGGATTTTTTTCTTAAAGGAAATCATAGTTTAATTATCGGAATAAAACTATTTTTTTATATTATTTTGTTTGCGATAGAAAGCAGCCTGCTTCATAAGTTCGCCGACATCTTTTATGAAAATCTTTCCCTGTTCAATGCGAATCTGATCGTAGTTTTCCAGTTCGAAAATTGCTTTTGCCTGGTACTGGCTTGCAAGTCCGCACATATTTGCAATGTCTTTTGGAGTAAGTTCTGTCTGTTTTGAAACTTTCGAAAACCCAACGTTAACGCGCTGTTTTTCCATCTGAAGAGAAAGCATGTCGAGCATTTTTGCGAGAGGTTCTTCGAGACTTGCATTATCGAGCTGGCGGTACATTGACCAGAGACGATCTGCGAGTGTTGTAGTAAGTTTTGCAACCAGTTGAGGCTGTGTTGCTACCATCTGGTTGAAGTTGGAACGGTTAATAACCATTAAAGTACAATCGCTGTGGGCGAGGGCATTTGCTGAACGCGGCTTATTTTCGATAAGAGCCATTTCACCAAACATATCACCCTTTTTGAGTACGGCGAGGGTAACTTCGTTGCCGTTTACTACCTTTGTAATTGAAACTTCACCACGCTGAATGATAAACATATCTGAACCACTCTGAGCTTCAGAGAAAATCATTGTATCTTTTGGATACTGGCGTGAAGGTTCTGCTGTTGGTTCGAAATATACTGCGTGAGTTTTTGGTTTAAGTGCTACAAAGTGCTGCTTTGCGTAATCTGCATTCTGGCCTTCAGGTTTTGTTTTGAGATACTGATAATAAGCAAAAACAGCTACATCTGGCAGTGCATTTTTTTCATAGAAATTTGCTACTCTAAGAATCTGTTCGTGTGTGTCCTGAACTACGGAATGGAGAGTTGCTTTTGTAAGCATTTCGTTCATTACACGCATGCGGTTAGCAAAGGTTTTGATGATTTTGAGAGCGACCGGAGTGTTTTGAGAAATTAATTCCGGATACTGGTCTTTACGTACAGAGATTGCCATTACATCTGTAGAAGCAACTGCAGTTTCAATCTGAAAATGGTCAGACATACATGGAACTACTCCAACAAAGTCTCCTGGACCATATACAGTAGGAGTCATTCCTGCGCCTGAAGCCTTATAGCACTGAACATTTCCTTTTTGGATAATATAGAAGTGGTCTGAGTTTTCTTTGCCCTCTACCACGAGATATGTGCCTTTTCTAAAACTAACAATTTGTAACTGCAGCAAGAGTATACTCTCCTAAATATTTTCAATATATAAGTATAAATTTATAAATTTGGTTTGTCAATGTATGTTAAGCTTACTTAAAGTGAAAATCCAGGAGTTGTAACTTTACATTCTGTATATGGATTTATACAAAAATGATTTCTGGTTCCAGTTCAAAGCCGAATTTTTCCTGCACAGCCTTTTGAGCTGCCATTACAAGCTTATGAATATCTTCGGCAGAAGCGTGGTTTATGTTTATGATAAAATTTCCATGGAAAGGGGCAATCTGAGCTCCTCCGATTTGCAGACCTTTTAAACCGCATTCATCTATGAGCTTTCCTGATGGAGCTCCAAACGCGTGATTGTTTTTGAAAACACTACCTGCGCTTGGGTATTTGAAGTGGCCTTTGTCTACTCGTTCGGCTATGTATTTTTTGCAGTCTGCTACAATTTGTTCGTGATTTGCGGGCGCGGCACGGGTTAGTTTGAAGGTCGCCTGTGTAATATAGCGGGCTTCGACGGTGCTTCCATTTGAGTTTTGGAAAGGTGACTTTTTGTAATCCCAGTCGGCAGCATTGAATGGAAGTTCAATTTGTTTTGCTGCTTTGCGCTCGAACTCAATGTGTTTTGTTGAATATAAGATATCGCTGATTGAGCGGTCGAAGCAGCGGGCGTTCATGTATACTGCGCCACCTACTGTGCCTGGGAGACCGGCAAACTGTTCGGCTCCAGTCAAGTTTTTGCGTGTACAAAAATCTACAAAGGCTGCCATTGGAACTCCACATTGACAGGTTACAAGGGCTGAATCCGGGCTGTCGGGTATAGTTTCGTCGCTGTCATAAAAGATTTCTTTGATTCCCTGTGTTGAAATTATTGTTCCTTCATAAGTTCCGTCTGGAAAAACGACATTGCTTCCACCACCAGTAACAAAAAAAGGCAGGTCTGTTGAACGTACTGCACCAAGAATGCGTTCAAATTGTTCTGGGGTCTGTGGTGTAACAAAAAGTCTAGCTGTTCCGCCTACTTTAAATGTAGATTTTGAGGCGAGAGTTTCGTTTTCGCTGTACGGAATTTTTGCAACTTTTAGCATGGAAGTAAGGAAATCAATCATGATTTTATTATAATGGGAATAGATTGCTTCGTCACTACGCTCTTTGCAATGACGTTAAATTTTTATGCTTGTTGTTTAAGAGGGGGGAAAATAGTATAATTAGAGAAAATGGGGGCGTTGTGGGGGTGTCCCCCGCAGAGAGGGTAGCGACCAACGAAGTGGGCGCGCAGGGGGAGACTTCCCCCTCATGAGGAGTTATTATGGCACTGAGATTATACAATACTATGGGACGCAAAATGGAAGAGTTTAAGCCGCTTGTTGAAGGACATGCTGGTTTTTATGGCTGTGGTCCTACGGTTTACAATTATGCGCATGTGGGAAATCTTCGTGCTTATGTATGCTGGGATATTCTTGATAAGACTCTGCAGTTTTTGGGTTATGAAGTTAAGCATGTTATGAATATCACTGATGTTGGCCACCTTACTGATGATGGCGACAATGGTGAAGACAAAATGAAAAAGTCTGCGGCTGAACGTCATCAGAGTGTTCTTGAAGTAGCTAATTATTATACTGATGCTTTTATGAAGGATATTGATGCAATGAATATCCGTCACCCGGATGTTATTTGTCGTGCCACTGAACACATTGACGACATGATTGAACTGATTAAAAAGATTGAAGCTAACGGTCACACTTATATGGCTGGTGGGAATCTTTATTATGATATTTCTACCTTCCCTGATTATGGTAAACTTGCAAATCTGAATCTTGATGAGCTTAAGGCAGGGGCTGGAAAACGTAAGGTTGTCGTTATCGATGAAAACAAGCGTAACCCTGGTGACTTTGTTCTCTGGTTTACAAAATCTAAGTTTGAAGATCAAGCTATGACCTGGGATTCTCCTTGGGGACGTGGTTATCCTGGATGGCATATTGAATGTTCTGCAATGAGTATGAAGTATCTTGGTAAGCATTTTGATATTCATACTGGCGGTATTGATCACGTACCGGTTCATCATACTAATGAAATTGCTCAGTCGGAAGGTTCTTTTGACGAGGCTGAGCGCGCTAAGGGTCCTTGGGTTGACTACTGGATGCACAATGAGTTCCTTATTCTTGAAGGTGGTAAGATGAGTAAGTCCAGCGGTAACTTTATTACCCTGCAGACTGCTTTGCCGGAAAACAAAGGTTTTTCTTTGAAAGATAAGGGTATTGCTCCGTTGGATTATAGATTCTTCCTTTTGAACGGACACTACAGAAAGCAGCTTGTATTTAGTCTGGAAGCTCTGGAGTCTGCTAAAAATGGTCGTGCGGCTTTGAATGCTCGTGTTGCTAAGCTTCTTGCTAAGGCAAATGGCGAAGAAGGACTTGGTCTTACCCGTGAAAACTTTGCGTCTATTCTTGGTAAAATTGATGGCGAAACTGAAAACCTTGCTAAATTCCGAGAAGGCCTTTCAAATGATCTTGCTACCCCGGTTGCTATGGCTGCAATGCAGAAGGAAGCAGCAGGAAAGGGTGGTGTAAAGGCCGGTACTGCACTTGCTGCTATTTTGAAGATGGACAGTGTTTTGAGTCTTGATGTAATTAAGAATGCTTTTGATGTTCTTGATGAGCAGGCTTTGCATAGTGGTGCAGGTACTTCTGGTGCGGCTGGGACTGCTGATGCTCATGCAGGAGATCCTGAGGCGGCTGAAATTGATGCTCTTGTTGCTGAACGTACTGCTGCTAAGAAAGCAAAAGATTTTGCAAAAGCTGATGAAATTCGTAACCAGTTGACTGCCCGCGGTGTTATTATTATTGATACACCGAATGGCCCGACATGGAAACGCGGATAATTCCTGTTAATTTTTTGTAACTTTTGGGATGGCAGAGTGTTTGGTAATATAGTAGGAAATCAGCAGGAAGAAAACGTTTCACTTAATGCGGGAAATCCGGTTGATTTTAAGAAAATTTATGATGCAACAATGCAGATGCTCTTTAAGGTTTCGTACAGAATTGTAAACGATGAAGAGGCTGCGGAAGATTTGGCACATGACTCTCTTATTAAGGCTAACGAAAAAGAGCTTGTTTTTCCGTCGATTAATGATGCCAAATACTGGCTTATTCGGGTTGTAAAGAATGCATCCATAAATTATATAAAACGTAAAGAACGTGAGCGTAAGGCTTACGAAAAGGTCCTTTATGAGGATCATAGAAAAGCGGATACAGGGGAAGTTGACTTACTCAAGAAAGAGTCTATGGGTAAGGCAAGGGAAGCGCTGAAAAAACTGCCGTCGAATCTGCAGGATGTTCTTATGCTGAGGGAATATGCTGACCTGAACTATAAGGAAATCGGAAGGATTCTTGGCATTACAGAAGGTAATGTTAAGGTTAGAATTTTCAGAGCGAGGGAACAGCTGGTAAAAATTATAGGAGAAGATAATGTCTTTTTGCCCGAGTAAAGATATTCATTCCGTATACCTCGATGGTGAGCTGCCTGAAAACTATAAGGCTGAGTATGAACTTCATATTTCTCATTGTGAAAAATGCCGTAAGGAGCTTGAACAGTTAAAGGCTGTAAGTGCACTTTTTAAGGCAGATTCAGATTCTTTGAATCTTGATTCTCATTTTATGGATGAAAGTTTTCAGCGACTCCAGATCAAAATGGCTTATAGCCGTAATGTTGGAAAAATTCCTCAAAAATCTCCGTTTAAAGTAATCAGTTATGTTGCTTCGGGCGTTGCAGCAGCTGCAGTTCTTGCTCTTGTTCTTCCTCTGGGATTTAAGGGGTCTGAAGCAAAAGTTTATGGAGGTGTTGGGGCAGCTTCGACAGTTGCTTCTACTGTAATCAATTCTCCTCTAATTCATTCTGTTGGAACTGGACTAGGAGTTTCTTCGGTTCCTGTCAGTTCTGTTTCTACAAAAGTTAATGCTTCTGCAAATAATGTTTCATTTGATAGTGGAAGAAGTGTGGTCGTTTCTGGTAATATAAAGGATGTAGTTTTGTCATCTGAAAACAAGAGAAAGGCTGTTCCTTCTTTCACAAAAAATGTGAATGATGTTGATGTGTTGAGACCGGATTTTCAGGACGAAGCAATTAATATCAAAATTACAGTTCCTGGTATGGGAGATTTTCCTGTAACTACAGAAATTAATCTTCCTGTGGAATTTGTATCAGGCAGACGTTAGTGGACTCTTCTGGAAAATTTAGTTATTCATTTCGCCGATACCCGCTTTTGCGCTGGATTATCGGCATTTTTGTTATTCTGGTAGTGCTTGGTTCGGTTTTTGTATTTAACTATAGAACTAAGCCGATTCCTGTTATTCATTCAATTGTTCCTCCTGTTGGCGCCCCTGGCGACCTTGTTGTAATTAATGGTGAAAATTTTGGTGATGTCCGCGATATGAGCTATGTGGAAATTGCGGGTGCAAAACTTACTGCCAGTTCTTATATTTCCTGGTCGGATAATTGCATAAAAATTGTTTTGCCTGCAAATGTAAAAGACGGGCTTGTTGTAGTTGGAACTAAAGAAGAGCGTTCTAAGCCAGCGCTTTTTGCAAATGAGGTTGATATTCCTGTTCCTGTTCCGGCTGTTCAGCAGGTAACAAAGCCTGTAATTACATTACTTTCTGCAGACAAAGTTAATGTTGGAGAATTGCTTGTAATTACCGGTAATAATTTTGGTGAATCAAAAAATCAGTCTAAGGTGCTTTTTACTATGGACTGCAATAACAAAATCAGTGAGGCTGATTATAAAAACATGGTTATGCTCACTGAAAATATGATTCCTGCCAGCGAAGAAGATTTTGACTATGTTGCCTGGTCTAATACAGAAATCAGCGTAAGGGTTCCTGATGGTGCAAGCAGCGGTGTTGTGATTGTTGATACAGGCCGTGAAAAGTCTGATCCAAAAGAGTTGACTGTAAATACAGATGCGGGGCGTAAGGAATACATCAATAAAAAGATTTATTTGATTCAATATACAGCGGATATTGCTGATGTTGTTTCTGATGATGTTTCTACAATTACTTTAAGATGTCCTGTTCCTTATACCTGTCCGGCGCAACCTGAGGTTCAGATTACAGAAACTTCGCCGGAGCCTATTTTGATGAATTATCAGAATAATTTGATTCATCAGATTACAAAGAATCGCAATAATACTCCTAAGAGTGTTTTTCGTCAGAATTTTGTTTTGCCGGTTTTTGAAGTTAGAACAAAAATTAATGCCGTAAAAATTGGTACTTACAAAAATACAGAAAAAAATCTTTTGAGTGGAGCTTTGAGGGCTGATGCTCTTGTTCCAAGTGACAGAACTGAAGTAACTGAACTTTGTGCAAAAATAACTGGTAAAGAGAAAAATGCTTACAATAAGGCTAAGCTGATTTATAATTATATGTGCGATAATTTTAAGGTTCAGTCAAAGGTTCGCAAGGGAGATGCTGACTCACTTGATTTATTAAAATCTGGAAGTGGTGATGCTTACGATTTTGCGGTAATTTATACTGCACTTTTAAGGGCAGCTGAAGTGCCTGCTTATACTGATGGTGGCATTCTTGTGAATCAGGATTTGCAGACTCAGTCGCACTGGTGGTGTGAATTTTATATTGACCGCGTGGGCTGGGTTCCGTGTGACCCTGCTTTAGGGGCTGGCTTAGAATATAAAAAATGGACTGAAAGTGAGAGTGAGAATGACAGAGAATATTATTTTGGTAATATGGATTCTCATCATATTCTATTCTCACGCGGATGGAGTCAGTTGAAACCATTCAGCGCAGACAGTAAAATTGTGCAGCAACCGAGAAGCTTTGCTTTGCAGTCAATCTGGGAAGAAGCTAATAAAGATACAGCAAAATATAGCAGCTACTGGTCTGTGCCGGTAGTGAAGGGGGTATACTAATGACAAAGATTTTAAGTGTTGGTGGTTCGATTATTGCTCCGGACAAGCCAGACAGTACTTTTTTGAGTGAGTTTGTAACAATGTGTAAAAAGTGGCTTGATGCTGACAAGCAGAACCGTTTGATTCTGGTTGCTGGTGGTGGAGCTCCTGCACGTGTATATCAGAATGGTTTGAAAGAAGTTTGCGAAAAGACTGGAGACAGCTTTGATGCAAATGCTGCAGACTGGATTGGAATTATGGCAACTCGTTTGAATGCACAGCTTTTGAAGGCTTGCTTTGGCGATTACTGCAGAAATGACGTTGTTTATAATCCTACTTTAGAAGATTTGAGTTTTGACGGTCAGGTGCTCGTTGCATCTGGCTGGAAACCTGGATTCTCAACAGATACAGATGCTGTTTATCTTGGTGAAAAATTTGATGCTAAGACAATTGTAAATCTTTCTAATATTGAAAAGGTTTATACAGACGATCCAAGAAAAAATCCGGATGCTAAACCGCTTGATACAATCAGCTGGGCAGACTTCCGTAAGATGGTTGGTGATGAATGGACTCCTGGAAAGAACTGTCCGTTTGACCCGATTGCTTCAAAGAAAGCCAGCGAGCTTGGCATGAAAGTTATCTGTGCCGGCGGAAAGAATATTGCAAATATTCAGGATATTCTTGAAGATAAGGAATATTTTGGTACAACTATAGGCTAAAATCTTCCATTGCGGTGAGAAGTCCGTCGATTTTTTCACCGTAGTGAGGGTCTGTGGCCCATGTACCTGTGAGTCCAAAAATATCTTCTATGTATTTTGTTTTATGAACCCAGTTGTAACGAGGATCAACAAGTTCCTTGTGAAGCTGGGTTTCTTCTTTTGTGGCATATGCCTGCAAATGCTGAATATGGGCTCGAACTCCTAATTCTTCTGTTTCAAAAATCTCGCCGGGGTGGTCGGCATCCATTGCTCCAAGTCCACAGTAATTGTGGAATTCTGGTTGAACTAATCCGCCGAATTTCAAAAATCCAGTTTCAAGACACATTTGTGCAAAAGCAACATCGGAATTAATACCTTCTGCAGCGGCTTCGTCTATGTAATATTGTGCAAACTGTGTGATGTGAGCACTATCTTCATCTAGATTTCTGCTTACAAAAAATGCTGCGAGTTGAGTGGCTGTGAGCTGGCCTTGTGCCATCAGATTTCGGGAAAGTTCAATTTTTTGTTTGGCTGGAGGAACGGTTTTACAGGCAAAAATCAAAAGTGTAGTTATTACAAGAGTGATTGTAAAAATCAGTTTTTTGAAAATTCTTTTTGTGTACATAATAATAGTGTCGGAAAATTAAAAAAAAATGTGAATTCTGCAGGAATTTTTATAAATCTTTTCCTTTTTTTATACATCTTTGCAAATTTATATATAGAGGATTTTATGGGAAAAGATGTGGTAAGAAAAAACAATACTTTGCTTAAGGATAAAACTAAGCCGGATGTACGAGAAAAAGTAATGGAACATGGTTTTTCTTTTCTTTTTGATGAAGAACTTGTAATGCTGATTTTAGGTTCCGGGACTCAAAAAATGCCGGTAGAAATGATGGCTGAAAAAATAATTGATGTGCTTAATGATTCCGATTCCCCTTATGTTGTCGAAAATCTTTTAATGCTGAATGGAGTGGGGCAGGGAAAGGCTCTTGCGATTGCTGCGGCTCTGGAACTTGGTAGACGACGAAGCAGTCATCTACGGGCACCAGTTAAAAGACCGGGCGACATTGTGCCGTTTTTGAAAAGTTATGCTGTGTGCGATAAAGAACATTTTTTGCTTGTTACTTTAAATGGTGGACACGAAATCATTCAGATTCATGTGGTTTCTGTAGGAACGTTAAATCGTACATTGATTCATCCTCGTGAGATATTTTCCATAGCAATTCGGGAAAATGCGGCGGCTATAATTGTGAGTCATAATCATCCTTCTGGAAATTGTGAACCTTCTGAAGAAGATTTGCATGTAACGGACCAGTTGAAAAAAGTTTCTGTGATAATGGGGATAGAACTTCTGGATCACGTAATTGTTAGCCGCGAAGGGTATTTCAGTTTTCTGGAGAATAAGTTATTGCCGGATTAACGTGATTTTATTAAATTATAAGTATGAAACTTTATTCTCATTCTCAGCTTATCAAATGTACTATTCTAAGTGTAGTGGCTGCAGTTTTACTTACTGCGGCTATTTGCGTAAATATATCAAAGAAAAAGAACAACATTACGAACAATGGTGATATTTCAGAAGTTGCAAACCAGGCTGATGGCCCTGCGGCTGAGCAGATGGTATCTGATTCAGTTGAAAATAATGTGAGCTTTTTAGAGCAGAATCCTGCTTCAATAATTTCAGTAGCTGGTGGAAACGGCACTACAGGTTACACTCAGGAAGAAGTTCAGAACATAAATGTTTATTCACTTTGTAACGAGGCTGTTGTAAACATTAATACCCAGGTAACCGCTTATGACTGGTTTCTTCAGCCTTATGTTCAGGATGGAGGCAGTGGAAGCGGTTCAATTATCGACAAACGTGGTTATATTCTAACAAATGTACACGTAATTGCCGATGCAACAAAGATTTATGTTTCTCTTTTTGATGGAACTCAGTATGAAGCTGAGGTTGTTGGAACGGATCTGGACAGCGATCTTGCGGTTATAAAATTTAATCCTCCGGCAGGAATGGAACTTAAAACAATTGCTTTTGGTGACTCTACAGGGCTAAAGGTTGGTCAGCGTGTAATTGCAATTGGTAACCCGTTCGGTTTGGAACGTACTATGACGACTGGTATTGTTTCGGGGCTTGGTCGACCTATTCAGAATTCGAATAATAGAATTATCCGCGATATGGTACAGACTGATGCGGCAATTAACCCTGGCAATTCCGGTGGTCCTTTGCTTGATACAAACGGCAAGATGATTGGTATTAACACGATGATTCAGTCCAGCAGTGGAAGTTCTGCCGGTGTTGGTTTTGCGGTTCCTTCTACTACAGCAATTCGTGTTGTAGCTGATTTGATAAAATATGGAAAAGTGCATCGTGGAACTATTGATGCGACTGTAATTCAGATGAGCCGTCGTATTGCTCAGTATGCAGGTCTTGATATTGCAACTGGTGTTCTGGTTTCTGAGGTTCAGCGCGGCGGTAATGCCGAAGGCGCGGGCTTGAAGGGTGGAACTGAAGCGGCTTATTATGGGTCGCGACGAGATATAATTTATATTGGTGGCGATGTAATTACTCAGATTGATGATATTGCTGTAACTTCTCTGGCGGATTATTATTCGGCACTTGAAAGTAAACGGGCTGGAGATATAGTAACCGTAGTAGTTCGCAGAAATCGTAAAGATATTACGCTGAAGATTAAACTTGTTGAAAGTTAGGATGTATCATGCGGAAATTTGAAGTTGTTTCGCCGTTTGAGCCCAGCGGGGATCAGGGACAGGCTATAGAAAAACTCTCGGAAGGATTTTTGCGGGGCGATAAGTTTCAGACTCTAAAAGGTGTTACTGGTTCTGGAAAAACTTTTACAATGGCAAAAATCATTGAAAAGGTTCAGCGGCCAACTCTTATTATCAGCCATAACAAAACTCTTTCGGCTCAGTTGTATCGCGAGTTCAAATCTTTCTTTCCTAATAATGCAGTAGAATATTTTGTTTCATATTATGATTATTACCAGCCGGAAGCTTATGTTGCGGCTCGTGACCTTTACATCGAAAAAGACTGCGATATAAACCGCGAAATTGACCAGATGCGTCTTGCGGCTACTTACAGTCTTATGGAACGCCGTGACGTAATTGTAGTTGCAACTGTCAGCTGTATTTACGGTCTTGGTATGCCAGATGTGTACAAAGGAATGCGCGTGCATGTTGAAACAGGACAGACCTTTGATCCTAAAAAGTTTGCGAATAAATTGATTTCCATGCAATACTCCAGAAATGACAATGTGCTTGAGCGTGGAAACTTCCGTATTAAAGGTGACGTAATTGAAGTATTCCCGCCGTATATGGAAACTGATGAAGCTTACAGAATTCTATTGGATTGGGAAGAAGTTGTCCGCATTCAGCGTTTTAATGTTCTTGACCGGTCGGTAACCGGAGAACTTGATGAAACTGTTTTCTACCCGGCAAAGCACTTTGTTGTTCCTCAGGATAAACTGATAGAAGCTACAAACCGTATTCAGGTTGAACTGGACGAGCGTGTAGAAGAATTACGTGCGGCCGGAAAAATGCTTGAAGCTGAACGTCTTAAAACCCGTACTACTTATGATATTGAAATGCTTCGTGAGATGGGAACCTGCCCTGGAATAGAAAATTATTCAGGACCTATAAGCGGCAGGGCACGGGGTGAACCTCCTGCAACTCTACTTCATTATTTCCCAGATGATTTTTTGTGCATGATAGATGAAGCTCATGTTTCAGTTCCTCAGATTGGTGCGATGTACGAAGGTGACCGCAGCCGTAAACAGAATCTTATTGATTTTGGATTCCGCCTGCCTTCTGCTTTTGATAACCGTCCTCTTAAAAAGGCTGAGTTTGATGCTAAGATGAATCAGATAATTTATGTTACTGCAACTCCGCGTGCCGAAGAAATTAAGCAGAGTACACAGGTTGTGGAACAGTTGATTCGTCCGACGGGATTGCTTGATCCTATTGTTGAGATTCGTCCGAGTGAAGGGCAGATGGAAGATATTTACAAGGAAGTTCGCGAGCGAATTGACCGCCACGAACGCAGCTTAATTTTGACGCTTACCAAAAAGATGGCTGAGGATCTTACTGATTACCTTACTGAGCTTAAACTGAAAGTGAAGTATATTCATTCGGAGATAGACACTTTTGAGCGCGTGGAGATTTTGAAGTCTTTAAGAACAGGCGAGATTGATGTTCTGATTGGAATTAACCTGCTTCGAGAAGGAATTGACCTGCCGGAGGTTTCTTTTATTGCGATTCTGGATGCAGATAAAATTGGATTTTTAAGGTCTGAGACTTCTTTGATTCAGATTATTGGTCGTGCGGCGCGTAACGCTGAAGGAAAGGTTGTTATGTATGCCGACCATATGAGTCCCGCTATGGATGCTGCTGTGAAAGAAACGAAGCACCGCCGCGAAGTGCAGGAAGCTTATAACAAGGAACACGGTATTACGCCAAAAACTATCTCCAAGGCGGTTGAAGATATTCTCATTCATGAAAAGGCTGATGCAGATGCAAATGCTGCTATGGAACTGGATGTGCTTAAGAAAGAAGCGAACCTGTTTAATCCTAAGGAACGCCATAAGCTGATAAAGGCACTTACCGCCGAAATGTCTGCCTGCGCTGACAGAATGGAATACGAGCAGGCAGCTGCGCTTCGTGATCAGATAAGGGATATTGAAGCGCAGTATGGTAAATAACAGTTAAATTAGATTTTTGTTACTCCATCTCCGGTTTCACAAACAAAGAATCCTGCCTTGTAGCCGATTGCTTTTACATAGGCAGCCTGAACGTTTTCTATGAAGCTGTCCAGCTTGTCTTTGTGAACAAGAGCTATTGCACAGCCACCAAAGCCGGCACCAGTCATGCGTGCTCCAAGACAACCCTCCTGCTTTTGAGAGGTCTCGGCCAGAGTGTCGAGCTCAATGCCAGTAACTTCGTAGTCTTCTTTAAGGGACTTGTGGCTGGCATTCAAAAGCTGTCCCAGTTTAACGAGGTTGCCCTCTTTAAGAGTTGCCGCCGCATCAATAACCCGCTGATTTTCCAAAATACAGTGGCGCGCCCTCTTATTCAAAATCGGGTCAGTAACAAGGGCAGAGTACTTCTCCCAATCTGCCGGAGTCAGCTCACACAATGCTTTGACTCCAACCCCATTGTCCTGCAGGATTTTCAATGCCTCTTCGCATTGACCTCGTCGTTCATTGTATTTAGAGTCAGCGAGTTTACGAACTTTATTTGTGTTCATAACAACAAAGCGGTAATCACCAAGTTCAAGCGGAACATATTCATAATCCAGAGTATTACAATCAAGAAGTTCAGCATAATTCTTTTTTCCGGTTGCAATAATAAACTGATCCATAATTCCACATTTTACATTCATAAAATTGTGTTCACTCATTTGTCCGAGCTTTGCAATTTCAATGCGACTTAAATCAAAACCAAAGGTATCAATTACAGCATAAGCAAATCCACATTCCAAAGCTGAAGAAGAAGAAATTCCTCCGCCTGCAGGAATATTTGAAGCCATCAGAATTTCAAAGCCGCAGTCAAATTTAAATCCACGCTCTTTGAGTTGCTGCAAAATTCCGTTGAGGTAATTTGCATAATCATTAGCCTTATCAAAAGCAAAAGTCTGGTTAATATCAAATTCATAACTGCCTGGAAAGCGGGCATCATTGTATAAAATCTTTGAGTCGCTGCGTTTTCTGATTGCAATATAAAGATATCTGTTAATGCTTGCAGGAAAAACTTTTCCGCCATTGTAATCAATGTGCTCACCAATAATGTTGATTCTGGCAGGTGAAGAGTAGAGTTTTACAGAAGCTTCGTCTCCACCATACATTTTAAGAAATGCTTCCTTGAGCTCCTGCGGTGTATATTCTTTCGAAGTCAAATTATCTGACATATTTATCTCCCATATGTAAATCTAAAGACATTATTAGAAAAATATGATAGCATAACTATCATTATATTGTAAACAGTTGGAAGAGAGGGAAGTTTTTTTACATATTGGTAAAATTCTCAAAATTCATTTTTCAGCAATTGACTTTTTTTTTGAATTTGTATATTCTTTCTAAACTATTGTAATTTGCGTGGGAAAATTGTTTTAATATAAGGAAGGATAAAGATATGTCTAGAATGTGTGATGTTTGCGGAAAAGGCGTTATGTCTGGTAATAAAGTTAGTAAGTCTATGAACCATACTCGCAGAACATGGAGA
>CAMNIU010000224.1 GCA_946540605.1 uncultured Treponema sp. | reverse complement strand
CATTTTTGGGCTTGTCAAATCGTTGATAGCAACTACTTCATAACCTTTTGCGTCAAACATCTGACGGAAAGCCAAACGACCAATACGGCCGAAACCATTAATAGCAACTCTTACATCTGCCATTTTATATCTCCTAAAAAATTAGATTAAGATTTTATACCATATAAAATAATGAATTTATAAGAAATAGTCTATAGAAATGTTTTTTCATAAAACTCGAACATCAGCGGTATTTTTTTATTTTTTATTATGATATAGTAATAATATGAAAAAGTTTACTGCAGCCAGAATCATGTACCTGAGCGGTGCCTTAGTTTTGTTCATTGCAACCGCAATGAATCTTATGACTCACTACAAATTTATCAGTATTATTCCATATACAAAATATGTAGAAGCAGTTATCAATTTTTCCTGCGCGATTCTCTGCCTTGTACTGACTGTAAAACCGGATTTAACAAAATTACAATACTTTCTATTTTTTATTCAAAGCACAATAACTACGTTGATTGGTTTTGCCGGAATAGGCACAATGCTCTTGTGTTTTCTTGGACTTTTACTTTTTGTAAATGGATTTTTTAAGACTAAAGTAAAACTAAAACTAACCATAATTGGAATCTGGTGGGCACTGGTAATTCTAGGTGTTTATCTTGCATTCGGCATTCGTCCTGCACTCTTTGTTTTTGCCTTAACCCTTTTTTATATTGCAATGCTTGCAACTATTTATGATAAACTCAGCCAAAAGCTTTCTTATCTTCTTCCGCAAAAAGAAGTATCAACAAAAGCACAGGAACTTCCTCCTTACGGCTCCTCATTGTCGCTTTCAAATTACGGCCTCACAGAGCGTCAAAAAAAGTTTCTTTTATTAGTTATGAATGAAAACCTGACTTATGAGAAAATTGCCAATGACTGCATTGTAAGTCTTTCGATTGTAAAAATGGAAATGGCACAGGTTTGTAAAATTTTTGGAGTAAAAAACAAAGAGGCTCTAAAGATTCTGCTGCTACAGTATAAAATTGAGCCTTAATTATTTTGTACTATCTGCGCTGGTTGTTTCTTTGTGGCGGTTATCAAAATATCCACCGTCTTCGAGGTAACGGCGGCGGGTCATAATCAGATTGATTAATTCCTGATACATATTGAAATCTACCTGAATAGACATAGGCAGAAGGAAATATTCGGTTTCGTCGCAATAACGTTCAATAAATTTCGGATCAGTTACATAACCAAGCGAAATCATATTGGAAATGCGGTCGGCACATTTCAGGATTTTTGCTTTCTGGCTGCCATCATTAAGAATACGGCAAAGGAATTCTTTTTTAGATTCGCCTTCATTACGGGTTACTTCTTTTACAAGTTCAAGAACATCCTTTCCATCTTCGTCTGCATTAACAATCAATTCTGGAATAAAGCCCGGAATATCTTCTATCGTGTCATGTATTATAGAAGCCTTCAGCAAAACCGGATCAATGTAACCGTAATCCAGAAGAATTGCAAAAGTATCCATCTGATGGCGGAACATATTTCCACCAGCGTGACGGGCTTTTCCAATAAGAGCCGTAGCAAGCTGAATATATGGAGCAAAGTGGATATTGCTAAGCTGAAGCATCTGCTGCTCATTCATATTCTGTGGTCTGTCAGTTTTCATTTCATAATGCTGTTTTGCCATAGTTACGCCTCCTTTGCTCTATAAACAATTAACGGCGGCTTCGCTAAGTTCCACCACCGTTTTTTTGAAAAAATTTACTTTAATTCTGCAAGATAACCTTCGAGAGTTTTTATCTTACGCTGGCTTTCTGCAAGACGCTCACGTTCTTCCTGAACAAGATTTTCAGGAGCGTGTTTTGCAAAGTTACCGTTGAGTTTGTTTTCGCTCATTCTTGCATAGCCCTGCTCTTTTTCAATTGCCTTCTGGAAGCGGGTCATAAGCTGCTCTTTATTGATTGATTCATCAACAAGAACAAATACTTCAAAACCTGCTCCAACAGCACCAATTGAACTTGCAGGTTTAGCATCAACAAAATCAACCTTAGCAACACCGCCAAGCAGCTGAATCATTTCAACCTTTTCGCGGGCAACTTCTGCAGCGCTGCCCTTTTCAATCTTAATTGCAATATTAATTTTGATTGCAGGGTCAATACCGCAGTCTACCTTTGTAGCACGAACTTTACCAATGAGCTCTTTGAGAGCTTCGAAGCGGGCTTCTACCTCTGCATTTTTACGTGCTTCAGAAAATTCCGGATAAGGAGCATTAATAAGCATGCCATTATATGTTGAAGTAGTAATAATCTTATTAGAAGAATTACGTGTTGCAACAAGTTCAGCAAGCGGCAGTTTTCCGTAAATTTCTTCTGTAACAAAAGGAAGATATGGATGAAGCAGACGGATACTTTCTTCGAGGATATCCATCAAAACTGTAGCCTGACGGTCTTTTTCTTTATCATCGCCATTCTTAAAGTTGATTTTTGTAGCTTCAACATACCAGTCGCAGAATTCATTCCAGAAGAATTCCATAAGTGCGCTGGCTGCATCGTTATAACGATAACCTTCAAGAGCCTCTCTTACTGTCTTTACAGCGTGATTTAAGCGGCTGTAAATCCACTTGTCGAGTTCTGTAAGGTCTGCGTCTGTAACAGAAATAAGGTTACGTCCTTCAAGGTTACCCAAGAGGTAGCGCGAAGCATTCCAAACCTTATTACAGAAACGTGAACCAAGTTTGAATGAGTCTTTATCAATAAGAACATCCTGTCCCTGAGCACACATAAAGCCGAGAGTGAACTTAAGGGCATCGGCACCGTACATATCAATAATCTCAAGAGGATCCATTCCGTTTCCAAGAGACTTAGACATTTTGCGGCCCTGCTTATCGCGAACAAGTCCGTGAATATAAATATCATGGAAAGGAGCTTTTCCTGTAAACTCAAGACCGGCCATAATCATACGGCAAACCCAGAATGGAATGATATCATAGGCTGTAAGAAGAGCCTGGGTTGGATAGAATTTTGCAAGATCTTCAGTTTCCTGAGGCCATCCCAAAGTAGAGAAAGGCCAGAGCCATGAAGAGAACCAGGTATCAAGTACGTCCGGATCCTGTTCAATATTTTTTGAACCACATTTTGGACAGCAAACTGGATCTGTACGGCTGCAGATTGTTTCACCACATTCACAGTACCATACAGGAATTCTGTGTCCCCACCAAATCTGACGGCTTACACACCAGTCGCGGATATTTTCCATCCAGTGGCTGTAAGTATTTTCCCACTTCTTAGGATAGAATACCAGTTCACCCTTTCTCCATGATTCAAGGGCTTTCTCAGCCATTGGCTTCATTTTTACGAACCACTGGTCAGAAAGATAAGGTTCTACAACTGTTTTACAGCGGTAACATTTACCAACTGCATGAACGATTTTTTCTTCACCCTTGAAGAGGCCTGCAGCTGTCAAATCTTCAATTACTAATGCACGAGCCTGTTCTGGTTTGAGTCCACGGTATTTTTCAGGAACATTTTCATTCATTCTTCCGTCTGGAGTAAGAAGATTGATTACTTCCAGATTGTGGCGGAGACCTACTTCCCAGTCGTTAGGGTCATGAGCTGGTGTGATTTTAACCATACCAGTTCCGAATTCCATATCAACATATTCATCAGCGATGATTGGAATCTCTTTTCCGGTAAGAGGAAGTTTGAGCATTTTTCCAACGAGTGCCTTGTAGCGGTCATCGTTAGGATTTACAGCAACAGCTGTATCACCAAAGAAGGTTTCCGGACGAGTTGTTGCAACTTCAATCTTGCCAGAACCATCAGCATATTCATAATAAAGGTGATACATTGCACCTGGTGTATCTTCGTGGTCTACTTCATCATCGGCAAGAGCTGTTCCACAACGAGGACACCAGTTTACAAGGCGCTTACCTTTGTACATAAGACCGCGTTCATAAAGAGTTACGAATACATCGCGAACTGCGGCAGAAAGGCCTTCGTCGTATGTAAAGCGCTCGCGGTCCCAGTCTGTTGAGTTACCAAGTTTTTTCTGCTGCTTTACAATAATATCATGGTGCTGATGAGTTACTTCCCATGTGCGTTCAACAAGCTTTTCACGGCCAAGGTCAAAACGAGTTTTTCCCTCTTTTTTAAGCTGACGTTCAACAACGTTCTGAGTAGCGATTCCGGCATGATCTGTACCTGTAAGCCAGAGAGTATTGTCGCCCTTCATACGATGATAGCGAACTACGATATCCTGGAGAGTATTGTTGAGACCGTGTCCCATGTGAAGAACGCCGGTTACGTTTGGAGGAGGAATGACGACAGAATAAGTATTGGTTTTCTTGTTGCAGTCTGCGCACTGGCACTTGTACTGCTCATGTACCGGAGAAGCTTCATCGCTGGCTGGTTTAAAATAGCCCTTGCTTTCCCATTCGTTGTAAATTCTGTCTTCAAAAGACTTAGGCTCGTAGGCCTTTTCTAGTTCAATTGCTTTCATTCTGTCATTCCTCTTAAAGCATTAATTTAAAATATTGGTGAAAATTATAATGAATTGTAAAATTTTTGTCATCATATAAAACAGTCCTGCCACTTCCGTGAAAACTGACTATCGCCAACGGGGATGATGTTGTCGATAGTCAGTTTTCACTCCGTGTCAGGACTGTTGTGCAAGTCCAATATTTATGCATTTAAGAAGAATGACTTTCGAGTACTATTTCTTAAACTTAATTACAGTTTCGTAGTCTTCGCTTGTCCAGTCTGGATTTACTACCATGTCGAGATCTGCATTAAGCGAAATGCCTTTTTTGAAGGAATAAGAACGTTCTGTGTCCTTGCAGTCAAAAGAAATTGAAACACCAGATGTATCTGCTTTTACTTTGAAGTTCTGAACTGTACCATCTTTAAAGGTGTATACTTCTTCTCCAGTGCTTGTTTTTGTAAGCACAATTTTTCCATCAGCAGAGAAAGTCCAGTCTGCATCCCATTTTTTGTCCTGCCAGGTACCTTTGATTCCACCAAGGTCCAAAGCAAAGAGGCCTGTTGTAATAACTGCTGCTACAGCTAATGCCAATAGTTTTTTCATAATAAAATAGCTCCTTAATTGATATAGAATATTTTAATTCTATCACAACAATTAATCGTGTCAATGATAAAAAAAAGTTCTGCCACTCCCGTAAAAAATGCCTGTCGCCAACGGGGATGATGTTGTCGTCAGTCATTTTTTACTCCGTGTCAGAACTTTTCTCGCATACCATAATGCATTTTTATTCTGAAAACTTATTCATCGAGCGTAATCTTATTTCCAGTGTAGAGGAAGTAGTAGCGTCCCTTAGCGGCAATGAGCTCGTCGTGGGTGCCGCGCTCAATAATATTTCCGTGCTCCAGAACAATAATCTCGTCCGCATTGCGTACCGTAGACAGGCGGTGCGCAATTACAAACGTAGTGCGTCCCTTCATCAGCGAATCCATACCGTCTTCGATTAACTTTTCGGTTCGTGTATCAATAGACGAGGTCGCCTCATCCAATACTAAAACCGGAGGATTTGCTACAGCCGCTCGGGCAATTGCCAGTAACTGGCGCTGTCCCTGACTTAAGCTTGCACCATCGCCGGTAATTACAGTATCGTAACCATTTTCCAGATGGCGGATAAAGTGATCTGCATTTGCAAGCTTTGCAGCCTCATAAATCTGCGCATCAGAAGCCTCGAGGTTTCCGTAGCGGATATTATCTTTAATGGTTCCTGTAAATAAATGTGTTGTCTGCTGAACCATACCCAAAGACTTGCGGAGCGAGCTCTTGGCAATATCATTCAAAGGAATGCCATCGTAAGTAATTTTACCGCAGCCTTCCGGAACATCATAAAAACGTGAAAGAAGATTGATTGTAGTAGTTTTTCCAGAACCTGTAGAACCTACAAGAGCAATTTTCTGTCCAGGCTTTGCGTGAATGCAGATATCGTGCAAAACTGTTTTTTCAGGCTTATAACCAAAAGTTACGTGATCAAATACCACTTCACCTTCAAGCTTTTTCAAGGAGCTGTCTACAGGATTTTTCCAGGCCCATTCGCCGGTAGTTGCATAAGACTGAACAAGATGGCGTTCACCATCATCTTCCTGTCCATCAGCTTTAGCTTCAAACGCATTTACGAGAGTATACTTACCTTCGTCAATTTCTTCTTCTTCATCAATTACGGCAAAGATGCGTTCTGCACCGGCAAGTGCATTCAAAACAGAGTTTGCCTGCATAGACATCATAGAAATCGGCTGACTGAAAGATCTTGTATACTGAAGGAATGCTGCAATCGTTCCAAGATTCATAACTCCGGTAAAGAAGTTAAAGTTCATTGTTCCGCTTTCGCCAAGAATCATCAGGGCTGCAGCAAGGATTGCAACAACTGCATACTGCATATGGCTGAAGTTATTCATCATTGGGCCCATAAGACCACCATAAGTCATGGCATCTGTTCCGGCCTTGCGAAGGTTATCGCTGAGCTTATTAAACTGAGCCATAGCTTCACCTTCATGATTGAATACTTTAATTACCTTCTGTCCTTCTACCATTTCTTCTATAAAACCATTAAGTTCGCCGATACACTTCTGATTTTCACGGAAGGCTTTAGCAGAACGTTTTCCTACAGCAGCCATGCTCAAAGTAATAAGGAACATTGTAGCAAGCATTACAATTGTCAAAAGCGGGCTCAAGGAAATCATCATAACAAATACAGCTGTAACTGTTATAATAGAAGAAAAAAGCTGTGGAATTGTCTGACTCATCATTTCGCGCAGTGCATCTGTATCGTTTGTAAAGCGCGACATAAGTTCACCGTGTGTATGAGTGTCGTAATACTTAATAGGAAGTTTTTCGAGTCTTGAGAACAAATCGCAGCGTACGTTGTAAAGAAGATTTGTAGAAATATAAATCATCAAACGTGAGTTACACCATGAAGCAAGTACGCCTAGTCCAAACAAGGCAAGAACTCCAAGAAGAAGTTTTGCAAATCCGCTGAAATCCGGATTCTGATGTCCAATAAGAGGAATGATATAATTATTCAAAGCCGGCTTAATCAGATAAGTTCCAATTACAGAAGCCCCGGAACTTGTGATTACACAAAGGAATACTACAAGCCAGAGTGCCTTAAATTTTCCCATATACTGAAGGATGCGGCCAATTGTTTTTTTAGTATTTTTAGGTTTTCCAAAACCTTTTTGTCTCATAGGTGGCATTAGTTTTCACCTCCTTCACTTTCCTCAGCAAGGTCTGCGTCTCCACTTCCCTGCTGCTGAGATTCGTAAACCTCGCGATAAATCTTACTGGTTTCAAGAAGCTCGTCGTGAGTTCCAACGGCACTTACAGTTCCTTCATCAAGAACAATTATTTTGTCTGCATCTTTTACAGAAGAAATTCGCTGAGCAATAATAATTTTTGTAGTTTGAGGAGCAAGCTCTTTAAGTGCGTTTCTGATTCTGCCTTCAGTAGCAGTATCAACTGCCGATGTAGAATCATCAAGAATCAAAATCTTTGGATTCTTTAGGAGGGCACGGGCAATACAAAGTCTCTGCTTTTGACCGCCGGAAACGTTCACACCCCCCTGTCCGAGCATTGTTTCGTAACCTTCAGGGAAAGAATTAATAAACCCGTCTGCATCGGCAGCCTTACAAGCTGCAACAATCTGTTCATCAGTTGCTTCTTTGTTACCCCAGCGCAGGTTATCTTTGATTGTTCCGCTAAAGAGTACGTTCTTCTGAAGAACCATAGCAACGCTGTCACGCAAAGTTGTGATATCATAATTGCGGACATCAATTCCGCCGATTTTTACAGAACCTTCAAGAACATCATAAAGGCGAGGTAAAAGTGCTACAAGCGAAGTTTTTGAAGAACCTGTAGAACCGATAATTCCAACCACCTGCCCGCTTTCAATTTTAAGGTTTATATCTTTAAGAATGCAGTTATCTGCCTTTTTATTGTAACTGAAATCAACCTTATCAAATTCAACAGAACCGTCTTTTACTTCCATTACAGGATTTGCAGGATTGTCGATATCCGGAACTTCATCCAGAACTTCTACAATACGCTGATTTGAAGCCTGTACCATAACGAGTGATACGAATACCATTCCAAGGAACATAATAGACGAAAGAACTTGAGTTACATAAGTAAAGAAGCTGATAAGCTCGCCGCTGAGCATCTGTCCGCCTACAACAAGACGACCACCAAACCACATTACGGCAATCATTGAAACATACATTACCAGCTGCATAATCGGCATCATAAAGATGATAAGTTTTTCGGCATGTACCTGAGCACGGCGAACATCGTCTGCGGCCTTGCGGAATTTATTTTCCTCAAAATCACCACGAACATAAGCTTTTACAATGCGGATTCCAATGAGGTTTTCCTGAATTGCGCCGTTAAAAGCATCAAACTTTTTCATCATGGCAACAAATCGAGGATGTGCCATAGTAGAAATTGTGAGAATTGAAATTACAATAACCGGCACGGCAATCAAAAAGAGAATTGCAAGCTGTGAATTCATTCTGAATGCCATGATTGTTCCTGCAATCAACATAAATGGAGAACGAACACACATATGAATGAGCATACGGTATACATTCTGTGCCATGTTTACGTCGGTTGTAAGACGTGTTACAAGAGAGGCTGTACTGAAGCGGTCGATATTCGCAAACGAAAAAGTCTGAATCTTCTGATAAAGTCTTGTTCTAAGCGTATATGCAAAGCCCTGAGCCGCCACTGTTGAACAGCGTGTTCCCATAACTCCACAGAATAAAGAAAAAACGGCGATACCAATCATGATTGCACCGTATTTTGCAACAAAAGGCAGGTCCTTACCTGCGATACCCACGTCGATAATTTTGGCCATGATAAACGGAATGATTACTTCCATCACAACTTCGCCAATCATTACGATTGGAGATAAAATTGAATTGATGATGTACTTCTTATTCAGGCCACGTGTAAGTTTTCTGATAGTAGACATAGTGTTAAATTTAACGAAAAGAGATGTGAAAATTCAAGTAAGAAAACTCTTAATAAATTGTAAAAAAAACTCACATGGAAAAAGGAAATCAGACAACATCATCCCCGTTGGCTGATGTCCTTTTTCCATGTGAGTTATATAACAGGTAAGGCTGTTTTTTCTTATTTGATTTTCACATCCTCAAAGCCGAGGGCGAGCATAAACTGTGTGATTACACGAACAGCGTATTCGCGGGCTTCTTCGAGTACACCCTCTGCAACCATGTCTTCTACCGCTTCGGCTTTTGCTTTTTCTATTTCATCAAAAACTTCCTGAGTAGAAATCGGTACCCAGATGCTCTGCTTTTCATCAAAAACGCCCTGACTGACTATTTCGTTTCCAAGGATTTCTGCAGGAGGCACTGTAAGGGTAATTGTTTTCCCATCTAATGAAACGCTGTAGGAAACATCAGTTATATCGGTAATTCCTGCCCGAACAAGACCTGTGTATTTTATGATACTATAACTTTTTGCAAAACCTGAAGATTTTTTGAGAGTGATAATGTCGCTATAGCGATACTTTGCGGTCACGAGCTCCTGACAATAAGAAAGCTGGCGGTCTACAAGAGCAAGTTTACTTTCTGTTCTTACAATTCCAAAGCGTTTGAAACCAAAATAGCCGCCACAAAGCAGCAAAAGAACAACTACAATAGAGACAATAACACGAACAAAAATCTTCTTTATCATAGAAAATATTATAGCGCATTTACAGTTTTTTTGTTGTTTTTTTTTCCACATCTTTATATCTTTAAACATATAAAGAAGAAAAGGAGGCGTCGAGAGAGATGGCTGACGAAGAAGTAAAAAAAGCAAAAAGAGTGCGCCGCAGCGTAGGCCCTGCAATGCTTTTCTGGCTGATTGTCCTTGTACTCGCAGTAGTTGCAGGATTTTCAAGTGTTTATGTAGTTGATGAAACGGAAAACGCGGTAATCACGAGGTTTGGAAAGTACACTCAGACTGTAGGTTCCGGTCTTCACGTTAAGCTGCCTTTTGGAATCGACAAAAACTATAATGTCGACATCAAAACTCTCCGTGCAGAGCAGTTTGGTTTTAAGACTGTAAAATCCGGCCGTAACAATGAGTACAAAAATAATATTTCAGAAGAATCTGAAATGCTCACAGGCGACCTTAATATAGTAGATGTTGAGTGGGTAATTCAGTACAAAGTCACAGATCCTAAACAGTGGCTTTTTAATGTTTATGAGCGCGAGCAGACAATCCGCGACATTTCCCGCTCGGTAATCAATACTCTGGTTGGCGACCGCGCAATTTTCGACGTAATCAGTGCAGACCGCTCTACAATTCAAAACCTTGCACAGGACCAGATGAACGAAAACTTTAAGGCTCTGGGGCTCGGAATCAACGTAACAACCGTTCAGTTCCAGAACGTAGTTCCACCGGTAGAGGTTCAGGCCGCCTTTGAAGACGTAAACAAGGCAAGTCAGGATATGAAGCGCCTTATCAACGAAGGTAAGGAAGAGTACAACAAAGAAATACCTAAGGCACAGGGTGAAGCTGACCGTCAGATTCAGGTTGCGGAAGGTTATGCTTCTGAACGTGTAAACATGGCAAAGGGTGATGTTGCCCGCTTCAATGCCGTTTACGAAGAATACAAACGCGCTCCAGCAGCAACTAAAGAGCGAATCTATCTTGAAACTATGGCAGAGATTTTTGGCAGCGAGAAAAAGCCTGAGCTGATTGACAGCGAGCTTGAAAATCTTGTTCCGGTAAAAAATCTTAAGGACTAATGGGGGTTCAGATATGACAAGAGCAATGAAAAAATTTATCGGCTGGCTTATAGCCCTCGTGATTCTGTTTATTCTTTTTGTTTTGACAGGACCTTTCTATATTGTAAATGAAGGAAGACAGGTAGTTATTACCCGCTTCAGTAAGATTGTTGATTCACATGAATCAGCAGGTCTTTACATAAAAGTGCCTTTCCTTGATCAGGTAACTGAATATCCAAAACTGATTCTTTCTCTTGATGGTGACCCTCAGAGCATCACAACTAAAGAAAATCAGTATATAATAGTAGATACTACATCAAGATGGCGAATTACAGACCCGGTTGCTTTCTATCAGAACTTCCAGACTCTGGACAATGCATATAACAAACTTTCTGATATTGTTGACTCATCATGCCGTACCATCATTACTCAGAACAGAATGAGCGAAATAGTTCGTTCTTCTAACATCATTAACGAGCGAAAAACTACTGATACAGAAAAGGATGAAGAAACAAAGGAAATTGACAAGCTTGTAAATGCTGATACTGTAAACGAAGTTGTAACAAAAGGCCGAAGTGAACTTTGCCGCCAGATGACAGCAAAGGCTCAGGAAGAAGTTAAGGGATGGGGAATTGAACTTTTGGATATTGTTCCCCGCCAGGTAAAATACTCTGATGAACTTAATGAATCTGTTTACAACTCAATGATTAAGGATCGAAATCAGGTTGCACAGGCTTACCGTTCACTTGGTGAAGGTAAAAAAGCTGAATGGCTTGGTCGACTCGAAAATGACAAGCGCACAATTGCTTCTGAAGCATACCGTAAGTCTGAGGAAATTAAGGGTGCTGCCGATGCTGAAGCAGCTGCAATTTATGCCACTGCTTACAACAAAGATCTTGAGTTCTACACCTTCTGGAAGAGTATGGAATCTTACAAGCAGAATCTTAAAGACTACCCTGCTACCTACAGTACTAAGATGGATTATTTCAAGTATCTGTATGGGGCAGATGGTAAGAGATAGAAAGATCCCCGGGTCAAGCCCGGGGATGACAATACAGGGCAAGCCCTGCGATGACAGTAAGTGTCATTGTCGGGCTTAACCCGACAATCTGCACAAAACAGACATTTACAGATTGCCCATTCAAGCCGGGCAAAGAATAAAACAATATAGGACAAAGACATAATTTATGAATTTACTCACAATAGAAAACGGAGAACTTAGACTTAATACCAACCTCGATGAATACACTTTTGGAAAAACTGCACACGATGCGGTTTTGAATCAGGAAGGTGTGATTTTTGACGGCAAGAATTTCCGGCAATGGACTTTTGAAGAAGTAAAATCTTATGATGTCGAAAAAGACGGCCAACAGGAACGTTTAGTTTTCTATTGTGCAGAAAATCCACTAGGCGATGTAAAAAATGCAAAAACACTCGCCCAGTTTTATGAAGAAGGCGGAGAAACTGCACTTGCAGCAGTTCGCTCAGTGTGTACTGCCCTCACTGCAGCAGCAAAAGACGGCAATCCAATTCCTATGGTTGGAGCCGGTGGAATTATCGTAGCTGAGGAAAAAGTTCTGTTTGCACCTCAGTCACTTTTTAATTATGCAATCAATACGCTTACTCCAGAAGATGCTGTAGTCCAGAATCACGGTTTTTTGAACGAAACAATCAGCGGACTCCCTGCTCTTTGTTTTGAACGGGCTGCAATAATTTACAGGCTCCTTACACAAAATGTTCCTTTTGGTGCCAGAGATTCAATTGCCCGCAATGCAGATATTTTTGACCACAATTTCCTTCCAATAGAATATTGCGTAAATGGAATTGATTCTGAGCTGGCTGCCTTAATTAATAATTCACTTCGACTCACTTCAACAGAAGTAAATGTTCCGGGCAAAAAGAAAAAGGGAAAATCAAGCGAAGATTTAACTCCGGAAGCAGACTTCCCTCTTGAAAAACTTGACGAAGCATTCCGCTTGAGCCAGAACACAGCAGACGACAAAGCTTTTGAAGAAAAAGTCGCAGCATATAAGAAATCTCAGAATTCAAAAATTAATACAAAACGAAAAATCAAACGCAATTCAACCACAATTGGAGTTACTATAGCAATTGCACTGGTTGTAATTATTGCAAGTATAAATACTGTAAAAACCCGTGGAGAAGATTATACATCAGTAGGTCTTACATCCACTGAAACAATCCGGGCCTATATGAATGGCGTAAATGAAAAAGATACAATGCTGCTTTCAGATTTTGGCCATGGAAAAGAAGCCGGTAACTTTGGAGATATGGTAAGCCGCATTTACGTTATGCACAAACAGCGTCTTGCTTATGGAAATGATAACGGATTTGGATATCCATCAAACTGGCTTTTCTATATTACAGATGAAAAAAAATATGCACGTTCAGGAGTCTACGGAATTACAAATCTTAAGATTGACGGAAAAGCACAGGAACTTGAAGTAGAACTTCATAAAAAGAACGAAAAAGTCCCACCACTTACAAAAGAAGGCAATGTAAGTCTCGAAAATGGAAGTACATCGGTTCATAATGTTGAATTTTATCTGATTTATACAGAAGGTGAAGAAGCTGACTTTATGGTAGACAAGATTGTATCTACCTATACCCTTACCTATAAAAAGAACCGCTGGATAATCACAGATATGAACGAAGTAAAACGCACCGCTCTCAATGTTGACTGTAATCAATTCAAAAATGATTATTTTTCTCAGGTTGAAAAAACTGAAGGTGATGTAATGAAGGCTACAGATAACCTTCGCTCAAAATATGAGTGGCTCCCGGAACGTGATGCAATGCAGCGTGAACACGACCAGATTGAATATTATCTGACTCACCCTTATGCATCTCTTGGGTTCTAACTTGACAAATCTGTGTTTTTTGTCATAATGAAACAACGAGGTAAACATGGAATACAATGTTGAAAAACAGCACGCAAAGGGAAAACTGCACGCTATTGAGCGAATTAATGCACTTTGCGACAAAGATTCATTCGTAGAAACATATCAGGGTGTAAAACATAACTGTACAAGTTTTGGAATGGATAAAAAAGATATTCCTTATGATGGCGTTATCACCGGATTCGGAAAAATAAATGGACGTAAGGTTGCTGTATATGCACAGGACTTTACTATTCAGGGTGGTTCTTTAGGCCACATGCACGGCCGCAAAATTGCAGATCTTACAAAAATGGCAATTGATGCACGTTGTCCTGTAATCGGAATTAACGATTCGGGTGGAGCCCGTATTCAGGAAGGTGTAGAAGCTTTGGGCGGATACGGTAACGTATTCAATCAGAACGTTCGCGCTTCTGGAGCAATTCCACAGATTTCTATTATTGCAGGTCCTTGTGCCGGTGGTGCCGTATATTCACCTGGAATCACAGACTTTATCTTTACTGTTGATAAGGTAACTCAGATGTTCATTACAGGACCAAAAGTTGTTAAGTCTGTAATGTTCATGGATATTTCTGCAGAAGACCTTGGTGGTGCAAATATTCACGCACAGAAGTCTGGTGTTTCACACTTCCGTTGTGAAGATGAAAAATCATGCTACGAAGAAGTTCGCCGCCTTCTGGACTATATTCCACACTACTTTGGCGACAAAATTGAACCAAACGAAAAATTCAAGTTTGATGAAAAGAAAGCCGCAAAGAGAATCAAGGAAATTCTTCCAGAAAATCCTCGTCAGGGTTACGACGTTCGCGATGTTATTAACTGCGTAATTGACGAAGATTCATTCCTCGAAATCATGAAAGAATTTGCAATCAACTGTGTAGTTGGCTTTGGTAAAATTGAAGGCCGCACTGTTGGTATTATTGCAAACAATCCTAAAGGACTCGGTGGTGTCCTTGACTGCGATGCTTCTGATAAGATTGCCCGCTTTATCCGCTACTGCGACAGTTTTGACATTCCTCTTCTTACATTTGTTGATGTTCCAGGCTTTATTCCGGGACCTCAGGAAGAACAGAAAGGTATTATCCGCCACGGTGCAAAGGTAATTTATGCATACAGTGAAGCTACAGTACCTAAATTGACTGTAATTTTACGCAAGGCTTATGGTGGTGCTTATATTGCTATGTGTTCAAAACACCTTGGTGCAGACTTTGTTTATGCATGGCCAAAGGCAGAAATTGCTGTAATGGGTGCTGAAGGAGCTATTGAGATTCTGTTTGCTAAGGAACTCAAGGATCCTAACAAGGCTGCAGAAGTTCAGGCTGCATCAGAGAAATATAAGAATGAAATCATGACTCCTTATATTGCTGCTGAGCGCGGATATATTACTGAAATCATTCAGCCGGAAGATACTCGTAAGCGTATTGTTGCTAGCTTCGACTTCCTTGAAACAAAGATTTTCACAAATAAACCTTTGAAAAAGCACGGAAATATTCCATTGTAATCTAAGTAAATTTGATACTTTAGATACTCCCGCTGAAAAAATCTGAAGGCTGCTGGTGAGCCTCGACGCTTCGCTCTGTATATGGTGCGAGGCTCGTACTTTTAGTATCGGCTCAATGCAGCCTTCAGCTTTTTTCTGCTCCGTATCTAAAGTATCACAATCTCTTAAATCTTACTATTTTCTGTCATTACAAAGGTTTGTTTGCGAAAATAAACGCGGCTTGGACGGTGAATTTATCGGGAGCGCCGTTTTCTTTTGTTTCGCGGCGGTTTGAACCGTATTTGTATATTCCGTTTTCTTTGAAACAGCAGGTGCAGGCTGGGTGAAGCCAAATGTTTTCATCTGGGACACCTGCTTTTTTTATTGCGGCTAAGTTGGCTTTTTCCAGCGATAGTCTGTACAATTGGCCGCCACCGGTATTCCAGTCTACCTTTATGCCCGCTTCAAGTGGGCGCACACAATCGGGAGTAAAGTTTTCTGCAAACCAGTTTGCCCTTTCTTCATTTACTATATAGCAGCAGTCTCGGATGTGAGGACCAAGGATTATGCAAAAATCTTCTACCCTAGCCCCATAATTTTTTCTTGCCAGCTTTATTGCATCTACGATAATTCCGGTTCCTTTCCAGCCCGAATGAACTATACCGAACACACCGGTTACAGGGTCGTAAATATATAGTGGCATACAGTCTGCTACGGTTACGGTTGGAATGAGGTTACGATTTGTTGTGATAAGACCATCACCAATTTTATCTCTGGTGTCTTCTGTAGATTTTATGTCGTATACAATGTGGGTATGATCTAATTGAACGGGAACTAATTCTCCGGTGTTTGAGGGTGTGTTCTCTGAGTTCAACCACTTCAATTTTTCCCGATTCGGATTTGTTTCATTCCATCGAAAACGCATGCTACCGGCGAATTTCAGTGTGAGTCCACAAACAGGAGCACCATCCACCACTTTACCTTTACGATGGAACTGAAAGAACTCAAAAATATCACTAGCTTTGTTCGGTTGCAGCATCAATTGGCTCCAGCTCAGAGAGATAGAATTCAGCTTTTTTCAAGACTTCCCAATTAGAACGCAGGGAATCTTTCCATACACGATTACGATGTCCTTTTATTGATGAAAAATTCTGCAGCCCGTCATGAACCTTGTCTCTTTCTTCTGAAAGAATGCCTGTAAGGCATTTATCAATCATCTTTGAGCCTTTATCAAACTTTTTAACAATATCGTGAATCTCAGTTTCTGTTGTAGTCATCATTGAATCAATCTGATTCTGTACCTGAAAGTTACGGATGCGGCTTGTAGCAAATTCTTCAAACAAAGCCCCGTATTCTCCTTCCGGTGCCAGTCTATCAAAAAGTTCCTTCATCTGACTCATTGCCTGAACAAAAAGATTAAGACCTTCTGAATATTCAACACGATTTTCGTTACGGATAAAAATTCCTTCCATCATGACATCATTCAAAACAGGAATCATTTCATCATAACGGTTTTCGCAGAACCACGACAAAAATCCGCCGGTAAGTTCACAGGAAAATGGAACCCGAAGCCACAGTTTTTGCCACGGACGATATTTAAGAGAAGGGAATTCAGAAAGTTCAAAGTCATTGCTGAGATAAGTTTCAAGATTTTTCTTTTTACGTTCACGAAGCCAGTCGCCCCAGCGAACCTCAATAATCTTGCGCCAGTGACTGCGGAAATTAGGAAACCAGGCTTCTACCCCTTCGATATTCCCCGGGAGCCAGTCATAATCAGAATTAACGATTTTACCAATCTTTAGAATCGGTACACTGGAAATAAAAATCTGAATGGCACCAAAACATTGATTTGCCTTGGCAATAAATTCCTTGATAGTGCGTTCAATATCTTTATCCTGTGCATTCTTTGTAATTTCCTTACGCTGACTGAACATAAGCATTGCTTCAAGAACTTCATTTTGAACCGGAAGTACATTTGTAAACACAGCGGCAAAGCTTGAATAATCATTTACAGCATTGCGGTAAGGACAGGTATAATTATTTTCCGTAAGATTTGTAAACTGAGAAGTAAAATGAATATAAGGGAGTCGTGTAAACTGGCGGAGCCAGTTCAGTGAACTTACCGCCCCATACAGACTTGCCTTAGTTCCACCATCAATATTTTTGAGAATATTATCAAGATTTTTTAAGAGGCGATTTTTTACATCTGGAGTTGGTTCTGTTTCAAAGCCCAGAGAAAAAGGATCTGCCTCGGAATTAATCATATCTGAAAGTTCTGGTGTAACAAATGAACTAAGGAAAACATAAAAATCTCCGGGACTTTCATCTATTATATTAAAATATGGTTTAAAGAAATCTGCAGCAGATTTTAAGGTACGAAGATGCTCGTAAAAAACAGAATCAAGCACAGCGTTTCTATGATTTACAATTCCAGGATGTTCCCTGGTTATTCGGCGTGCCATTGAAGCAAGCACATCTTCGTTATAAATCTTTTCGGGATTCTTTTTTTCAAGAAGGCCACGAAGCCATAATAAAAAACGATAAAAGGCAGATTCCTCTTTATAGCGGATATGCAGAGAAATATTTTTGTCTGTAGACTGATTATCAGTATCGACCAGCTGAATAACAGAAACTGATGTCTGATTTAATTTTTCAAGCATGTCGTTGCGTTCTGCCGAATCCATTCCGGCTACAAGTTTATCGAACGCACTTCTGTTTAAATTATCTGCCATACTGTAATTATGAACTGAAATATCCTATTCTTCAAGAGAAAATAAATAGAAAAGCAAATTCATCTTTGCAACCAAAAAAAAAGTCCGGCAATAACCGGACATTTTGACTTAGCTCCCACGGGAGTCGAACCCGTCTCTCCGCCTTGAGAGGGCGATGAACTAAACCGATATTCGAGGGAGCCTTATTTACTCAAAAAAAAACTGAATCATTTCTGATTCAGTTTAGTTCCCCAAGGAGGATTCGAACCCCCACAGTCAGAACCAGAATCTGAAGTGCTACCATTACACAATCGGGGAATAAATAAGTGAGTATTAATATA
>CAMNIU010000223.1 GCA_946540605.1 uncultured Treponema sp. | reverse complement strand
CCAAGTCTCTGGCCAGCCCCGCAAAGGCTCTTGGAAAAGGTTCTTACAATCACAAGATTCTTAAACTCAGCCAGAAGCGGAATGCAGGACTCTCCGCCAAAATCAACATAAGCTTCGTCCACAATAAAAATCTCGTCTGGGCTTGCCTTTTTAATCATCTGGCGCACCTGGTCGCGGGTCAAACCAAGCGAAGTCGGCGCATTTGGATTTGCAAAAATGATTCCGCCACCGTTACGACCGGCCCGAGCCAGCATTTCATCAACATCTAAAGACCAGTCTTCTTTCAAAGGAACCTGATCCATAGGAATATTATAATAGCCTGCATAAACCGGATAGAAACTGTAGGTAAACTGAGGCATTACAAATTTTTTAGAAGAATCAAAAAAAGCATAGAAAACAAAAGACAAAACTTCGTCACTTCCGTTTCCTGTATAAATCATATCTGGAGTTACTGTGAATGGAATTTTATCTTCCGGAGCAGGCTGAACATTTCCGCCCTGAACCTGCGCACGACAGAGGACTCCGCCACACTGATTTAACATATCAGCAATTGCTGCATGGAGCTCAAGAGAATCCGGGTCAGGATAAAGTCCAAGTTTTTCAGGATGATTTTGAACAAAATCCATAACCGCTTTCTGAACCTTTGGGCTCGGCGGATATGGATTTTCATTTGCATTAAGTTTGATATAAACACGGTCCTTAGGCTGCTCACCCGGGACATAAGGATTAAGCTGTTTTACACGATTTGAAATTAACATACCACTATTTTAATCGTTTATGTTATTTATTTCAATGATGATAATAAAAACTAAGAATTTAAAAAATGGCTACCGTGTAAAAACACCTTATACTGCTGGCGAGCTAGTTTTTGGTGTTAAAAATCCTGCGGTTTTTCTTCGAAAAATCCTCGGATTTTTTTCGATGGCTAAACGCCAAAACTCCTTGATGCAGTATAATGTGTTTTTCCACTCCGCCATTTTTTTACTTCAAGTTAATTTCATAAATAACTAGCTTGCCAGCAGCACAGGCTGTTTTTTTACGGAAGCCATCACTTTAATTTACGTTAATTTCCCCAACGTTGGTATTTGCTTTAATTTTCTTATGGCTATTTCCACTTGAATTATACCTCTTTTTATAATTTCGGCCGTTTATGCGGATTTCGCCTACATCTGTTGAAGCATTAATATCATACTCATTCAGTTTTGAAACCGGATTAATTGAAATCTCTCCAACATTTGTGTTGCAGTTTATTTCTGTAAAATCAACATTACGCACATCAATTTCGCCAACATTCAAATTAACATCAATATCTTCTGCATCAATTTCGCGGAGCCTTACATTACCAACATTGGAATCAATATCAATGCTGCTAAGGCTAGTTCCACTGGGAATTGTAATCACCGTCCTGCAGTTCTGGCTTCCCATATTAATGCCCTGCTGTTTTCTTCTTCCCTGTGTAACGACAAGCTGATTTCCATTTATAGAAAATACCGGTCTTAGAATTTCTTTATTGAATGAGCTTTCGATTCTAAACTCATCTCCCTGCTCAATCGTAATTCCCATAACAGCAGCATTAAGTCTGATTGATGAGAACTTTTCAAGTTTTTCGTCAATCGAATATTTTCCGTCATTCTTTTCATCATTATCGTATTCATCATCATCAAAAGAAATATTAATACCATCCTTAAAGATAGCATCAAAACCTTTAAGGTGTTTATAAGTTCCATAACAGATGCAAAAAATTGTAATAACACCAAGCACTATAAGTAAAACTGTCTTTTTCATTTCAATACTCCCTTTTTAATCTCTTCTGCTTTCTTCATTTGCCTTATTTATTGCTATAATAATTGTGTTTACAGCAGCCGCAATCGGCCAGATAAGCCATGTCATATGCCACTTAAAGGTAAGAAAACTTACACAAAGATAAATACAGGTAACAACAGGCCAGTAACACATCATAATTGTACGAATAGTCGGATTTTTGATTTTTTCCACTTTCTTTTCCTCCGGTTCAAAAAATTCAGTCTGATTATTTATTCCAAGAAGTCTTGAAAAAGTTCTTTTAATTGTATTTGAATAAACAATTAAAAATACTCCAAATCCAACAAAAACAAAGAGCATTGCACCAGAAAGATTATCCCAGAAATGTCCGCCAAACTCATCAAAAATCACAGCAGGAATAAAACACAAAATACACAAGAGAATTCCAACTGAATGCATTACGCTATAAGAAGGCATAAAGTCACGATTTTTATTTTTCAGGTAGTCGATTGAAACTGCATCTATGCTGCAAGGTTCGCTTCTCATAAAACGCCACTGCTCCATAACAGTATTAGCAGTAACCATAAGAACAACACCAACTCCCACACTTAAGAACATCAACACAACGCCTATAATATCATTTATTCGCATTGCATCTGCCATAATCGGGAAAATCACACAAATAATACAAAACATAATTCCTGCAGCTTTTAATAAAGCAGACAGCTTTTTTCTTTCAAAGTATTCTGTTACTTCTTCGAACGAAAGCTTTCTGCGCTGCACTTCTGAATATTTTGTCTGATACAAAATTTCCTTAATGCCAAGGTCATCTGCTAAATCATCCAGATTGCCAAAATTCTGAATTACCTCTCCCACAGCTTCGTTTTCTGTTTTACCGCTGCGGATGAGCTCTGTATATTTGTCTTCCATCATCTGAAGAAGTTCAGATTTTGCCTTCATAACTTTTTCTGTAAGCGGTAGTCCGCGGAACATTGATTCAAGATAGTTTTTGATTGTCTCCATTATGATTCCTCTCTACTAATAAATTTCTCAATTACCTCTTTTGTGAGGTTCCATTCTTCGCGTTTTTCTTTGTAATAACTCCGACCTTTTTCGGTTATGCGGTAGTAGGTGCGGCGCTTACCGTTTTCTGCTTCCTGGGAGTAGGATTCTACATAACCGTTTGCTTCCATACGGGTAAACGCCGAATAAAGTGTCGTTTCTTTTATGATGTATTTTTCCTCAGATAAGGCCTTAATATCTTTGGAAATCTCATAACCGTACGAAGGCTTTTTTTGGAGTAAATACAAAATCATCGTGTCATTATAACCGCGTATAACATCACTGCTGATTGCCGTCATTTACACCTCGCTTGCGTAGTGCGAAAGTTGTTACGTGTGTCGTTGCAACGACTGTCGTACTACGTCTGTCGTAGTAAAATATAATGCATAGACAGCTCGATGTCAACAATTTTTTTATTTTTCGAAGTCTATTTTTTTGAATGCTCCCGTGGGAAAAAGCCTGTGTGCAGCTGGTGATGCCTCGACGCTTCACTCTGTATCTTGTGCGAGGCACGTACTGGTTGTATCGGCATCAATGCAGCACACAGTCTTTTCCCACTCCGCATTCAAAAAAAACTTACTGTGAATAAAATAATATCAAGCGAAATCTCTATACATTATATTTTCCACTCGTCCTCCCGGGAATGGAGATTTATACCATATGTGCTTTCACCAAATAATTGTGATGTCGATGCGTATGAAAATTTTATGCACTTGCGTAAAGTAAAAATTAATGACAATAGATTTTGCTTGAAGGAGTGAGGCATATGGCAAAAAGACTTTTTTTGGGGATGCCGCGGGAGCGGCATTATAATAGTTTCTATACCCCAAAAAACGTCTAGCGCATTATTGCGCGGTTTTGCCTTATGCATCACTACTGAAAGCTATTTAACTATAATTATTGTAATACACATAACGTGCATAAAATTTTCATTCTCACAACTTCATCAACACTTTAAAAAAACGCATATATGGTATAAAATAGAAATATGGCGACAACATCTAATCTTAGTTCAATTATCAGATACTATGCGGAGAAACAAAAATCACCTTTTATCGACTTAAAGGAGTTCTGTGCTTATGTAAAAAAATATGCAGAACATCATGTCGAAGAACAAAGTGAACTTGTAAAATACCTTGGCGACCCAAGCGGTACAGTTGTTGCAGAACTCCAGGGGCTCTCCGAAAAACGACTTGTTGCCATCATCACAGCAAACAATAAAAAAACTATTGTTTCCATAACTTATCTTGCTTCAAAATATGCAAATCTTTACAAAAACATGATGAAGAATGAATCCATTCCTTTTCCTCAGGTTACAGATTTGCCAAAGCAGTTTCCAAATCAGACTCTTGAACATAAGCCTGCAAGCCAGTACATTCCATCCATCGTAAACAAGGAACCTTCAAAATCTCCTCTGCTCTACATTCTGGACTTTGCCCGCGATTTGCCTGCAATGCTTCTACCGGCCTGTGTTCCTCTTAAAGCATTGCTCGATACTTCTCAGCAAAAAATCAGAAAGATTCTCAAAAAAGATGAATTTCACGACTACTTCTTAAAAAAGCTTCGAAGTACAAATCCTACAAAAGAAATTTCTATAAAGAATTTTTATACTCACTTTGTAGATACTGAAAATTATCAGTTTGCAGAATTTACCGAAGGCGAAGATTATTACATCTGGAATCAGGCTCTTTATTATATCCGTCAGGATTTTGAAAAGATTCAGGACCGCACCGTAGAAGACACAAACATTCTTCAGGCTGTTCAGATTCTTGAACTCCACAGCTCTTATCTTAAAGAAAAATTCCAGGATGAACATAAACGTGCAGAGGCAATAAAAGAACTGGAAGCAGCCCTTGCTAAGCCTCCATACTTTTATTCAATGCCACAGATTCTCAAATTCCAGGATAACAACGGACGTACTCTATATGGTCAGTACACCGAAGACGACCTTAAGGAATTTCTTCAGAAAATGACAACAGATGGAGAAACTAATGAGTTGCCTCAGCTGCTGGTTTTCAAGGTAGAATCAGGTACTCGCTATTATGTTTACAAGAAAAAGGTAAATCAGGTTGTTGTACGTCTTTGTAACGAAGCACACGACTCTGTAGCAAAGGAACTTGAAGATCACTGGTATGATATTCTTTTGCAGTTTGAACGCCTTCCAGAAATGACTAATGCTTCTGAATTTGAAGCCTGCCTTCATGAACTTGTAGAAAAGAATTCTCCGATTCTTTATGCACTTTTAAATGCAAACTTTATGAACATTCTTTCTTATGAGCATGGGGATGACAATATGGACGGCTTCCGTCTGTTTGTTGACGGAAAACTTCTGCCTTACAGCGATCTTTTAATGCTTAAAAATTCCAAGATTCTTGCAAACGCAAAAGCGCGCCTGCCGTTCTACTACACAATTCCAATTCTTTCATGGATTATGAGTCTGTTTGCAGGAAAAAATAAAGAAAAGAAAAACGCTGCACAAAAAGCAGTTGAAACTAAGAATCCTTTTGAAGATGAGGAAAAGAAGGAAGAGACAGGCTCTAAACAGACCAAGACTCAGGCACTTGCAGCAAGCGCAAAGGCAATTTCTAAAGACCTCATTCCAGAAGGTTCTACGCTTGACCGCGAGCTTGATTTCCTTACAAAACAGTGGAACAAGATGATTTCCAAGGAAGCTTACAACAACCTCACGGAAGATGTAAACTCCCTGATTCGGGATTATACCCGCCGCGTAGTAAAGACACTTTCTGCTACTTCGTTCACAAGAGAGCGCGTTGAAAACCTCGCAAAGACACTTGTAAACACTCCGAACATGCAGAAAATCAAGGAAGAAAAAGCTCTTACAGAATATGTAATTCTCTACATGCTGCGTCTGGTAAGCAACTTCCAGTAAGCGTCATTCCAGCGCAAAAATAAGTGTCAATCCCTGGCTTGCCCTGGGAATCCATATTTTTTCATAAATTTTTCATTATTTTTTCACTTTTTTTCATTTTTTTTCTCAAATCATTTCCGAAAAATGCATATCTTTGCAAATTTATATATGTACGGATTTTTATCCGCATAATGATTACCCCGGCCGGAGATCATTTGTAATTTTATTATTGTAGAGGTTTGATTATGAACAATTTGAACTCGATTATTCTGGAAGGAAATCTTGTGCGCGATGCACTGCTTACAGAGCCGGCACCTGGTTTTAAAAAGTGCGCCTTCAGCATTGGCGTAAACCGTTTTTTCAAAAACAGAAAAAATGAAGATGTAAACGAAGCATCATTTTTTGATGTTGAAGCTTACGGAAAGATGGCAGAATACTGCGGTGAAAAAGCAAAAAAAGGACGTGGAGTCCGCGTAGTAGGAAGATTAAAACAGGATACCTGGAAGGATGAAAGCGGAAAAAATGCCAGCAGAATCTTCGTGGTTGCAGAACACATTGAATATAAACCAATGAAAAAAACTGAAACTGAAGAAGCACCCGAAACTCAGAATACTGCACCTGCAGAAAAAACAGAGGCACAGACCGAACCTCAGACAGAAGCTCAGCCTGTGCCTGTAGAAACGGAGGCAGTATTCTAAAGCTAACGGCGTTTTCCACCTGGCTTTCGGCTGCGGCCGGCATTATTATTGCGACCTGCACCCTTTTGTGCCGCAGCTGCCTTACGTTCTGCCGCTCTTTCATTGGACAAGCGGTATTCTTCCATCTGCTGTGGAGAATAGAAACCGTCTTTCCAGTTAAAGCGGGAAACGCCAGGAAGCGGCTGACCTTTTACCATAGAAGTGGTAATTGCCTTTATCTGACTTCTCGAAACCTTAGTTTTAGAGAAGTCTATAAGCAGTCGCTTAAAGCCCGATGATGTAATGAAGTCTGTTTTGTCCGTAATAGCAAAAGGCTCTTCCGGCATAACAAATGAACCATCGGCAGTAGAGTTTACTTTGAAGATAGAATTTTCTTTATCTTCAAAATATGTAAAGTCATAATCATCTGGAAGTTTGAAACGCATTCGGAACAGTGCCGGGTATGCAAAAACCGGAACAAGCACACGTGCACGAATGTTCTGCTCATAGGTTGCTTCAAGGTTACGTCTTGAATTCTCATAAGGCATAATAAAGGCACCAACGTTCTGATTTTCAAGCCAGCTGACTGCCCAGCGGTTAAAGGTATACAGGTAAGGACCTGCAATAATGTTTACCTTGCAGCCCTTAAGCATCTGAAGGTGTGCAATATTGTTTGCAACAAAATTGTAATAGCCGTCTGCAATCAGTTGATCCAGTTCGGCCTTAAGTTTGTCTTCCTGTGCTGCAGAACAGAACGGATCGAGAGAAATATAAATCTGCTTTTTTGAGAACGGAAGTACAGTTTTGTGATTCAAAAGGTCGTAAGAAGTTTCACTGTTGTATTCAAGAATCAGGCGAACAGGTTTAAGTCCCTGAACGGCAAATACATCCTGTACAGAAGAAACCTGTGCATAAATTCCTTCAGGGAAATAAGCAAGTTCCTTATTTGCAACCGGTGTAAGGTCAAGGATTGGAAGTCTTTCATCTTTAGGCTGCTTTCTGTAGCGGCTGAGGTCATTAGGGAGTACATGGTTATAACGTTTTGAACCGGCTTTTATCTGCAGGAGGTATACCTCATCGCCAATATTAAAACCGCCGGGAATATCAATCCAGCGTTTTACACCATCGTCTTCAACTTCAACCGAATGAATTTTGTGACTTACACGGCCGGTATCATCCTTTTTATGCAGACGGATAGAATCACCCGGATCAGGATCATAAGAACCTCCATTAAGCAAAGCCATCTGAATATGCTTCTGCTCAGGCGGAACATCGTCACTCATATTTTCTGTAATTGCTTCTACCAGCTCTTTTGGAGCAGCCTTAGTAGCAGAAATCTTTCCAAGATAAATACCAGTTCCACCAGCCTGATCTGGATTCAAAATTGCAGAAGCGGCATTATTAACGCCGTCTTCAAGAGACTTAAAGCCATACCAGTAAGAGGTTTTACTACGTGCAAAGTCAGAAGCAAGCATACGCTTACCGGCAGCAATTGCACCTTTTTTATCTTCTTTGTAATGATCAATAACATAGCGGTATGCAGAAACTACACTTCCTACATACTCTGCACTCTTCATGCGGCCTTCAATCTTAAAGGAATCAACACCAGCTTCAATGAGGTCAGGAATCTTTTCAATGAGTTCAAGATCACAAGGAGAAAAATAATATCCCTGACGAACTCCACCTGGAACTTCAGCAGTATAGAAGCGGCGGCAAGCCTGAGTACACATACCGCGGTTAGCAGATTTTCCACCCAGGAAACTTGAGAATAAACAAAGACCACTTTCACTTACACACAAAGCACCGTGTACAAAAACTTCAAGGTCTGCACCAGTTTCTGTTTTGATTTTTTTGATTTCTTCGAGACCAAGCTCACGGGCAAGAACCATGCGCTTAACTCCGGCACCCTGCAAAAGACGTACGGCATTAGAGCTTTCTACGTTCATCTGAGTAGAAGCATGCAATTCAAGGTTAGGAAAGAATTCCTGAGCCATGCGCATAACTGCATAGTCCTGCACAATAAGACCATCCGGCCCTACATCATTCAAATAAGAGAGAAAACGATAAAGGCGTTCAGTTTCTCGTTCTTCACAAACAGTGTTAACGGTAACATAAACCTTCTTTTGTTTTTTATGCAGGCTTTCTACAGCTGCTTCAAACTGATTCCATGCAAAGTTTGTAGTTCGCATTCGCGCATTAAAGCTGCGCAAACCAAGATAAACAGCGTCCGCGCCTTCACCAATAGCGGCGTCAAGCGACTCAATATTTCCCGCAGGAGCTAATAATTCAACCATACGGGAAAGAATAACATACTTTTCAAGTATTTTCTAGCACAACAGCAAACCCCAACTACATAAGCCGGATTTCAAGCCTACAATATACCAGGTGTTACAGGCCCTACTTCCCACAAATCGCCGCTATTCCGTACAGGGTAAACATATTCCTCACCTGCAAGAACCGCCTCGCATAAAGCTTCAGCATCAGTCCGCTTAAACGACTTTAAGGGGCTTACACCCGAACACAAAGCCGCCTCGCTCACATCTCCCGTCTCATAAATACCCGCCGCAGCTGCCTTCACCGCATACTCAGCCGGCCCGCTTTTCCATTCCAGAGTTTTTGCATCCGCATACATGAAGGCATCCAGTAAAAGTTCATTTACTCCATTGCGAAGCACAATAACATCGGCACTGTCGTGCAGGCGCGCAGAAGTATTTTCCGACCACAAGTCAAGAACTCCAGCCGAAGAATGAGGAGCCGTTGCTTCGCCAAAATTTTCCCGTTCATCAATACAGCCCTCACCTACAGTTCTTAAATGAGCAATAAACACCTGTCCTTTTTCAACTTCCACCGCAGGAAAGCAATATTTTTTAGACTCCCCGTCTGAACCGCTGACAAGTTCCAGACCGCCAAGGTTTCCGCCCTTCAAAGTAAGAAATTCCACAAACTCACCACGGTAAATATCCTTACCGCCAGAGCTTCCTTTTGCATACTTTATCTGCACTTCTGTAATAATAAGCTCTGGTATACGCGAATTAAAACCTGTAAATGGAATGCAGAACGTAAGAGTGTTTCCTACTTTGTCTTCCACAATTCCAAGGAATTCATAGCTTTTACCAATTTCACAGGCTGAAGCAAGCACGACGGTAAAGCTTCGTCCGTCATCCTGCGCATGAACTTCAGCTTCAATTTTACCAAACGCACCACCCGCCGCTTCGATTGCAGGAGATGGAACTGAAGTTTCAGAATGCTCCATAGAATCAGAAATTCCTTCTAGTTTTGGAGACACAATAGTATTCAAAAGTTTTACACTCTCGCTGAAGTCAAGCTTCAAAGTAAGTTCATCTAAAACAGAAAAATCTGTAAGCTTCGGAGCCTCGTAATCTCCGGTAAGCATTACAATTCCTTCTTCTGTGGCTCGGCAGGAAACAGGAGCTGCACAAAAAATAGTTACAGCACACAACACACAGGTCTGCGCAAGAAGCAGCAGAACAGGACCTAATTTTTTCATAAAACCTCCAGTAAATTCCCGAATCAACCAAGGGAATAACAGATAAAAAAAACACGGCTTTAAGGGCCGTGTTCTTTCAAAATATTTTCTATATATAATATAGACAACAAATAACTTTTTTATGAAGTTATTCTGTAGTTTTATGAAAAATTCCTGAAAATTTTTCTTTTTTTTTAGAATTGTGCTGCCTCAATCATATATCTGATTGAAGTTCCAGTATCATCTTCCATCATTTTTTCAATTACAAAAATAAGATTCTTTTCTGATTTGTCACAAAAGATTCTTTCAATCTTGTAATTTGTAACTCCCTTACGGGTGATGTTTGGCGAACCGATTTTACGACTCAAGATTACTTCACCATTTGCATCACGTTTTTCAAGCATGATATAGAAAGATGAGCGTGCAGTTTTTCCCTTTCCATTAACAGTCGGATAAAGTTTGATGCTATAAACATCTGCGTTTTCAACATCTGCACTGCGGAAATCTTTAAATACAATTTCATCAGTTCCTGTTTTATTAACATCATCAAGAATATAAAGTACGTGATCCATATTTGCAGTCTCACACTTTAAATCCTTAAAATAATAGAAACTTTTTCCTTCAAGAGCCTCAAAAACATCGCGACCTTTTTTGTCTGCAGTTACAGCAGAAGGTTTTGTTTTAAAAACTCCGTTATCTGTATAATCATTTGCGGCAATATCTACCTGATAAAGCTCAGCCCAGCCCTGAAATTTTTTGTCAGTAACTCCATACTGACCGAAAACATAATATTTTCCGTCTTCAGAAAATCCTTTATCAACAAAGGTTGCAACGTCACCTGCAGAAAGAGCAGAAAGACCAAAAATCAAAAATAAACTGCAAACAAAAGATTTTTTCATTCTTAGAATCCTCCCAAGATTTCTCTATTAAATTTTCGGAATAAAAATTAAACTCTTTACTATTATTTATCTTCACTGTATCTTTAAAATATGACAATCAGATTTCGAAACAGAATGACACTCGTTTTTTTTATTATATCCGTTTCATGCCTTATGCTGGGAACTTTTTTTACCCTCTTTCAGTTTTTTTCAAACAACCTTGTTCTGCCGGAAGTTTATACAAAAGGCCTTTCTGATAATTTTCTATTAAAATATTCCCCACTTTTTACTTTTATAGGCATTTTTCTGATGCTGGTCTATATCTGCATCACCACATTGATTATATATCACAGCTTTGAAAAAACACAGGCACCAGATATAGTTTTCTTTTTGATTTTTCTGATTGCCTGTCTTTTTGATACTTCACGTGTTCTTGTACCTATTCTCCATCTTTCCGGAACCTTTTCCCAGTTCCTGCTAAAAGCCGGTAACTTTCATCTTTTTGCAAGACTGCTTGCCCCTCTCGCGCTTATGGGAAACACAGTTATGAGTACAGAAGATTTTCGCCAGAACACTGACCGTAACAGCATTATTCTGATAATCATATCTATGTTCTTTGCTGAAATTATTCCATTAAACACTGCAGTAATTCTTCCAAACTTCTGCATTTCTTACGGCTATGTAAAGGCAATAAGAGGATTTTCGCTTTTAGTCTGCTTAGTAAGTGCAGTTTCTCTTTTTAATACCAACCGCAAAAATGAATACAAGCAGATTATGACACTGGGCTTTATTCTGCTTTGTATCGGCTATTCTTTGATTTTTTATTGTTATAATATTCTGTCGCTTGTAAGCGGTACCCTGCTCTTAGGCAGTGGCACTTACCTTTATCTGAATGAAGTTCACAAGCATTATCTTTGGATAGATTAAGCCTAAAATCGAAAATCCGTTAAAAAACGAGCCGACAGGGTCGTTTTAGGATTATCGAAAAAACGGCTCAGAGGCAAGCTGTGCTTGCCGACATAACGGAAAATAAAAATCCTATTGCCGGTGGAATAATCAAATTATCAAAATCTGCAAGAGGAAGAACTTCTATAAACATTGCACAAAAAGCAATTAAAAGCGAAGTCAGAGTACACCCGCAGCAGCAGAACGTAGAAATAAAAACCGCAAAAAAGCAGGTAAGGCTTCCGGCAGCAGTTTTTCCATGTGCACCTGGAATCGTAATTTTTCCAAAAAGCTTACCCATCAAACTTGCGAGACCATCACCAAAAGCAAGTGCAAAAATACCAACCCTTGCGCAATCCAAAGGTAAAAGCAAGGCTGCAAGTAAAATTCCGCAGACCAGAGTTACAGGCCCAAGCACAAAATGGTTTTCATCCCGCTTACGGGCTGCAATTTCCGTAATATTCGAAATTAGGGGAATCTCAATATTCTTTGAACGAAGAATCTCACTTACCGTATAAGCAATAAGTGCAAGTACCAGAAGCCCTATTACAGGCCAGTATGCAAGCTTCAGAAAAAGAGGAACAAAACTTGAACATATATGAATTGATTTTCGGAACAGCTCCTTAAAAATAGCATTAAGCCGCTGTCGTTCTACAATACCATAAATCGGATCTCTGTCATTCCGAATGTTTTTCTGCTGCATATACTTTTTTTACCTGCCAGATGAATTATTAAAGACGCTCGTTATCGAGTAAAGTCTTAGAGATATCCGTATAAATCGAAGGCTCAAATTCTGGTATCGGATGTGTTATGTATTTTATGTTCTGCTCTGCAAGGTTGCTTCCTTCGAGTCTAACCATTGTTTCCTGATTACGAGTAAGCGCATCCCAGGCACGAACCGACTGACTCAGATTTACAATTGCCTGTGCATTAAGAGAGCTGTTGCCTGTTCTCTTTGCAAGCTTATACAAAGTTACGCCATAGTTGTTCGATGCATAAAGATATGTATTAATTAAGTCGTAATGCTTTACATTTGCCTGTGGAAGAACAAGACCTTCTTCTGCAATTTCATCATCAAGAGAATCAAGCAGCTGATCGTAGTAACCCTGAGCTGCATAATTGTCTCCACGAAGATAAAGAGTATTTGCCATTGCAAGCATAAGGTTTCTCTCTTTTACATTACCATCGCCAGCCTTCATAAAGGCACCAAGTGCTTCTACATAATTGCTCTTCTTATACTGAATGTAACCGATTCGGTAGCGCAAAGAAGGACTGTCATTTTCAAGTTCTACGGAATATTTGTAATTAAACAATGCATCGTCATAGTCGCCTGCAATAGAATACTTGATGTCTCCCATATCTTCATAAAGCTTACCGATAGAAGGAGTTCCTTCAAAACCAGCATTATCTCGCTCTGTAGTAAAGAGCGAAATACCTTCTGCAAACTGCTCCTGAGCCTGAAGATAATCATTAGTTCCAATATAATGCTCACCAAGCAAACGGTATGAGTCAATGTATTTGTAGAGGTCTCGTTTTTTCATAAACGGAACCATATTGAATTTTTCAATTGCCCGCTGAAGAGTTGCTTCAATTGAAGTAGTTTCACCAGTCTTAAGGAAGTATTTAGCAAGATTATACTGAGCAATAGGATTATCAGGATTTGTCTTAACGGCACGGAGCAAAAGTCCGCGGAGTCCTTCAATCTCGTATCGCAGATATTCTTCTGATGGAGCAAGATTTCCATAATACTTGTCCAGAAGGTAACCGCTGAGTTCTGCCCAGTCTTCTGAACTCAGAGATTTTTCACGAGGCTCAAAATTCTTTTGCATCTGAATTACTTCACGCAAATTGTCTGTGCGGATAAAGTAACGCATCATGCGTGACATATAAAGATCTGTCGGCTTGTAAAGCTGTATAAGGGTTGCATATTGTTCGCGGGCAAGCTCCAGCTTTGAAGGATCTTTTTCTGTTCCCCATTCAAGGAAGACGTCTCCAAGCATGAGAATTCCATCTGCATCGTTTATGTGGTAGTCCAGTACTTCGCGGCGCACAATTTCTTCTGCGCGTTCGTAGTTTGCAAGGTCGTTAAGCTCCATGTCTGCATATTCGAGACCCGCTAATTTGTCATGCTTAAAGTAGCGCAGAATATTCTGGTACATTTTGCCGGCTCTCTGATATTGTCTATGGGCACGGTAGCCGCGGGCATATTTGAAGAACCACTTTTTGTTGATGCGTTTCTTAACAGCTTCTTCAAAGCGCATTTCTGCCTGAGGATATTCATCAGCTTCAAGCATTGCATAGCCCTGTTTATAGAGGGAATTAGCTTTTAATGGACGATAAATACAGTAATCTGTAAATTTAATAAGGCCCCAGCCTACAATTGTAAGCAAAAGTCCAAGCAAAACACCTGGAATAATTTTATTTCTTAACTGATAAGAAAGAGATTTTTTGTAAGCTTCATATTCAGCTGCGGTACGATGCTCAAAGTCACGTGGAATTGGAATTGAGGTATCGAGCATCTTTTCGAGCATACCGGCAACCTGACGTGCAGGAGCTTTATTAAGAATCTTTTCTATAATCTCGAATTCAGCATCGTCTGTAAATTCATCCTGAACAATAAAGTCTTCAAAGGCAAGACGAACGTTTAATGGATATTCTGCAAGATTAGCAAGGAAGGTTTTGTACTGCTCATCAGAAAGTGTATTTGGAGGCAATTCTTCAGCTTCCTGTGCGCCATTAAAGTCCGCTACCGGAAGATCTGCTCCCTTACCCTTCTTTCCTTTGCCTTTTTCTTTACCAGATACAATCTTTGTTTTAGATTTTTCTTCCTTTGCAGTAGTTACATCAGAGAATCCTGGAATTTCGAATTCGCCTTCCATAGCGAAATCATCATGAGAACCAAATTCAAAATCTCCGTCTCCACCACCGCTAAGCTGAGAATCTGTATCCTGAATGCCAAAGTCCATGCCTTCCATTTCGGAAGTATCAAAAACTTCAAGCGGAGCATTTTCTTCGCCTTCTCCACCCTCAGCAGACTCTTCATCATCAAGACCAGTTGTATCATCAAAATCTGGAATTTCATCTTCAGCTGAAAAATCAGTTGATGGAGTCGAGTCACCAGAATCGTCCGAAGTACCACCTAAATCAAAGTCTCCGGCATCAAATAATCCTTCTGGAATTCCTCCGGCTTCATCTCCATCATCAGAATCAGAAGCAGGCTCTTCTGCAGCAGGAGTCTCTGGCATATCAAAATCAAGACTTCCCAAATCTTCAAGAGACAAGTCACTGGCAGCAGATGTATCATCAGAATCAGCGGTAACAGGCTCTTCCGTTGGTAAAGGTTCAGTTTCTTCATCAAAGCTTTCTGCAGGCATTGAGTCAAAATCAAAATCATCTGTTGGAGTTGAAGTCTCAGCAGCAGGTTCCTCTATATCAGCCGGCTCTGCAGGGGCAGACTCCTCTCCAAATGCAGTATCCCCGCCAAAATCCATATCATCGAGGGCAGACATATCAAATGGCTCACCCTCCTCTGCAGGTGCAGTTTCATCTAAAGCAGCAGGTTCCTCCGGTAATACAGAGTCCCCGCCAAAGTCCATATCATCAAGTGAAAAATCTTCTGATGCAGGAGCCAGCTCTTCAAGAGGAGTAGCCTCATCAAGAGGTTCTGCTTCATCAAGTGCCGCTGGCTCAGCAAGGTCAAAATCTTCTACAGGTTCAACTTCATCAAGAGATTCAACGTCTTCTACAGGTTCTGCAACCTCAGGCTCAACTGTCTCAGGTTCATCAGCTCCAATACTATCTAAATCAGATATTTCTTCAAAATCGTTCAGGTCAATATCAGCGGGAGCTTCACTTTCTTCTTCTGCAGGTTCCTCTTCTTCAGGTTCATCAAATCCGCCGCCAGCAAGCAGGGCATCAAGGCCCATATCGGCAATAGAAACTTCTTCCGGCTCAGGTTCCGGTTCATCAATCTGTTCCGGCTCTTCCGGTTCATCAAACATCGAAAGGTCTGGCATTCCAGAGTCTTCAGAAACTTCAGCGGCAACCGGATTCAAAAGTGCCGACATATCAGGAGCTTCAAAACTTGGGGCAGGCTCTGCTTCACCAGACTTAGCATTAGATGATGCAGAAGGATTAACAAGGGCTGTTAAATCAGAAAGGTCTTCATCGACAGCAGAAATCTCAGGTTCTGCTTCAATCTGAGGCATACCAAGAACAAAGTCTTCGGAGTCATTAATATCTTCAATTTCTTTTGGAATTTCAATTTTTACAGGCTTTTCGCCGCGGGTGGCACGAAGATTGGTTTCATCACCCAAAGCTAGAAGATCGCTGCTGAATTTTTTAAGCTGACTTAATCCTGGCATACTACTTTAATTTTACCCCACAACCCTATAAAAATACAAGTATAATATACTTCTTATATGAACGGATGATTTTGAAAATGACTTAAGAAAAATATATAAATATAAGAAATCTTATAATTTGAAATGCTTCCGCTGCGATGAACTCAATCTGCGGTTGGGCGTAAGTGGTATCCGACTCGCTTCAGCTATCGCTTACGCTCGCGAACGCCCAAATGCAGATTGAGTCCCTCTCCGCTCGCGCATTTCAAATTATAATCTTTTTTTTAAGCAAATCATTATATAATCCCCGCACCTGTATATTATACTTGCATTTTTTCTTTCACTAAACTCTTTCTTCATAACTCCGATAATCAAAGTATGAAAAAGCTTATTTTACTCTTGGCGGCAATGGTTGTGGGGTGCTTTTGTGCTTCTACGGTATTTGCTGCAGAACAGACTAATTATCAGAATTTTGAGCTTGATACACTTTTGCATGGAATTGACAAGCCGGGGGCTCCTGTAGTCACCGACGATTATATTATTTTCACTGCGGACACAAAACATCGCTTTGTAGGAATTGTTTTTGATTTTGAAGAATATAAAGTGATACACCCGTTCCAGATACTCACCCAGAAAGATGACGACGAAAAAGTCAGCCGCAAGCATATGTTTTATGTTTACAAAAGACAACACAAATTTACAGAACTTCGTTACCGCCTTGTTTTCGATGGACTCTGGACAACAGACCCTCTGAATCCAAACAAAGAATACGATCAGAATGTAAATCTTTATTTTTCAAAGCTGGATAATCTCGGAAGCATTAACGTATACACAGAATCTCCGCGCAACGACTACGCCCATTTTATCTACAAAGGCGAATCCGGCCAGAAAATCAATCTCGCCGGCACCTTTACAAACTGGGACCCATGGATTTATGAACTCGAAGAAACCAGCCCAGGTCTTTATGAACTCGAACTGCCACTACCTGCCGGAAAGTATTATTACAATTACTATATAGGCCTTACCCCGGTTCTCGACAACACAAATCCGCAAAAAATCTACACAAAAGATGGCCGCAGTGCAAGTGTTTTAACTGTAAAATAATCTGCATATTCAGTTCACATTAAATAATAATATTTCCAGAAGAAAAAAGGCATACTGACTACACTCTGTAGTGCACTGCAAGCAGCTTGACTGCTTGTCAGTGTAGATACAGCCGCGTAGGCAGTATGCCTTTTTTCTTCTGGAAATCACAATTATCTAAACTTCTTAGCCATTTCCATCAGCTTTTTCATGTCCATGCCTTTGAGTGCGCTTGGGTCGAGTCCGCCTGGTAAACCACCGGCTCCAGGAGCACCACCAAGACCACCCATCATACTTGGGTCAAGGCCCAGTTGATTCATCATACGGCCTTGCATACCTTTATTTCGGCTGACCTTTTTCATCATGAGCTTAGTTTTTTCAAACTGTTTCAAAAGCTTGTTTACATCTGCAACTGAAGTACCACTACCCTTTGCAATTCGTTTACGGCGGCTTGGGCCAATAATCAGGTGATTAAGGCGCTCCTTATAAGTCATACTCTGGATGATAGCCTCATTCTTTTTCATAGAAGAAAGATCCATCTGAGAAGCATCCATTCCGCTCATTCCAGGAATCATGTCGATGATAGACTGCATGTTGCCCATCTTCTTAACCTGCTGGAACTGTTCAAGATAATCCTGCAGGGTAAACTCATTGCGCTGAAGTTTTTTCTGCATCTTGAGGGCAGCTTCGGCGTCCATTGTTTCCTGTGCCTTTTCAACAAGGGAAACGACATCACCCATGCCCAAAATGCGCGAAGCAATTCGTTCAGGATGGAAAACTTCAAAGTCTTCTGTTTTTTCACCGGTACCAATAAAGAGAATTGGTTTTCCAGTGATTGTTTTAAGTGAAAGAGCCGCACCACCGCGGGCATCTGAGTCGAACTTTGTAAGAATTACACCGGTAAGTCCAAGCTGCTCGTCAAAACTCTTTGCAATATCAACAGCATTCTGACCAGTCATTGCGTCGGCAACAAGAAGCACTTCTACAGGGCTGGTTACCTTTTTGATTTTTACCAGTTCTGCCATCATCTCTTCGTCAATCTGAAGACGACCGGCAGTATCTATAATAATTGTATCGTAACCGTTTTTGCGGGCAAAGCTGATAGAATCTTCTGCATTGCGAACGGCATTTTTAGAATCTTCTTTATAAACAGGAACACCGATTTTTTCACCAAGCTGAGAAAGCTGTTCTACGGCAGCAGGACGAACGAGGTCACAGGCAGCGAGTAATGGTTTTCTACCCTCTTTCTTGAGGCGGGCGGCAAGCTTGTGAGCTGCAGTAGTTTTACCGGCACCCTGGAGACCCAGCATCAAAATTACAGACTGAGTATCAGGGCCTTTAAGGTGTAAATCAACCTTGGTATCTCCCAGCATTGCAACCATCTTGTCATAGATGATTTTTGTAAACTGCTGGCCAGGATCTACAGACTTCAGAACCTTTTCACCCTTAGCTTCTTCTATAGTAGAATTAACAAAGCGGCGTACAACACGAAGGTTTACATCGGCTTCGAGAAGAGCCATTTTAATTTCTTCAACAGCATCTTCGATATTCTTTTCGGTGATAGTTGATTTACCACTGAGTTTTTTTACGATTCCACTAAAAGTTCCTGTGATTTTTTCTAACATGTTAGTTCTCCGTAGGAATGTGCAGGTCAAGAAAAAAGACGCGAGTGGAGCAGAGCACCAAAAACATTATAAGGTTTGGGCGAGCCTGCGCTACAAGCGGGGCTACCCTTATCGGTTTTTGGCGCTATGCGCAACGGAAGTCTTTTTTATTGACCTGTAAATTACAAGTGCATCAACTGATACAAAGTATTTTCTATAGTAGTTTCTTTGTTTAAAATTTTATAAAGCCCGTCGCAAAGAGGCAGTTTCAAATCTTTTTTCTCTGCAATTTCGTGAACATACTTGCAGGCAATTGCACCTTCCGGCAGGTATCCGATTTTTCCAACATTAGCAATCAAATCATCAATATCTTTGAATTTTGAAAGCATATCTGTTTTTATTAAATCCTGACCAAAGCGACGGTTACGTCCATATTTTGATTTACATGTAACATCCAGGTCACCTACACCAGAAATTGACGTAAAGGTTTCTGCATGAGTTGCCCCCATAGCAAAACCAATTGTCTGGATTTCGTTAAGACCTGCAGCAAGCAAAAGACTTTCTGCGTTATCACCAAATACAGTTGAATCTTCGGCAATGGCATCCATTGCACCATAAATACAGGCAATAACATTTTTAGCTGCAGCACAAATTTGAACACCAACAACGTCAAAGCTGGAAAATACCATAAGACCAGGTACTCGTAAAAGCTCGCGCACACGAATAGAATTTTTAGGATTCAAAGATGCAGCAACCAGGCCGGTAAGTTTACCCATAGCAACCTCTTCGGCATGGCTTGGACCTGCAACATAAACTGTACAATCTTTATAAACTTCTGGCAAAATCGATTCCATAGTTTCGAGAATCAATTTTGGCCCTTTTTCAGAAGGAACAAAGCCTTTAGTTATGGCTGTAATAACAGTAGAACCATCTGCAATATTAGGAACATCAACAATCTTTTTAAGTGTAGAAGCAAGATAAAGAGATGGAGATGCAATAATCAGAAATTCTTTACCTGTTGCAACTTCGATAATATCCTTTGAGCAGGTAATTCTGTCGCTTAGTTTATAACCTGGAAGGAATTTTTTATTTTCGTGTTCATTATTAATTGAATCAACAACTTCATCTTCTAAGGCCCATATCTGAACCTTATGATTACCACGAGCTAAAGCCTGCGCAAGACCTGTACCCCAGGCCCCACCACCAATTACGCCAACTGTTTTTTCTGACATGATTTGTTCCCCTCAAATAGATGGAATTAGAACCATCCATCCTCACAGTCTTTCCAGTCGTACAACTCTTCCGGTTTGAACCAGAGGTTTATTTCGCGTTCAGCACTTTCGTCGCTGTCAGAAGCGTGAATAATATTTCTGTCTGTGTGGATACAGTAGTCACCACGAATTGTGCCTGGATTTGCTTCTGTAGGTTTTGTTGCACCAACAACTTTTCTCATAAGAGTTACACAGTCATCAGCCTGCCATACCATAGCAATTACAGGACCAGAAGTAACATATTCCACGAGGTCATTGTAAAATGGCTTACCATCGTGTTCTGCATAATGCTTTCCTGCAAGTTCAGGAGTTACATGCATCATTTTCATACCAACAAGCTTAAAACCTTTTTTCTCAAGGCGTTCAATAACTTCGCCTACAAGCCGACGGTTAATTACACCCGGCTTCAACATTGTAAAACATCTACTCATAATTCTATTATTATATAGAAAGCCGAGAGTCTTTTCAATATT
>CAMNIU010000222.1 GCA_946540605.1 uncultured Treponema sp. | reverse complement strand
ATAATGGCGCATTCGGTAAATTATTACATTACAACATACGACAAAATCTGGCGCGACGTGCACGACATAATCTCAGAGCCAGACTTAGCCTTCGCTAACATCGAAGCTCCAGTTGATACAACACGTTCTGCTTCATCATATCCAAATTTTAACATGACACAAAAATATGTTCAGGCTGCAGTTGATGCAGGCTTTGATGTTTTTTCACTCTGCAACAATCACACGAATGACCAGTATAAATCAGGTATTCTTGAAACAATAAAAACCACACAGGCAATTACCGAATACACAAAAGAAACTTTCGGAAACGACATATATTTTTCCGGCACAAAGCAGGTTGCAGATTCAAAACTTTCTGCCCTCACCTACAACTATTTTGATGCTTCTGGCTGGAAAATTCTTTTTTTGCCGATAACTGAACTTTTGAATCGTCCCGATGCATCAGACTACATCAACTTCATAAAGCCCGATGAAGAATCCCGCAAAGCCTTCATTAAATATGTAAAAGATTTTCGTAACGCACACCCCTGCGACCTTTTCATAATTTCAATTCACACAAGTGAACCGGAATACACCCGCGTAATCACAGAAAAACAGAATCAATTTTACATGGATTTACTTGAAGCCGGTGCAGATGTAATCTGGGCTAACCACGCACACATAATCAAAGACCGAAAAATAGTAATAGACACAAAATCAAAACGAGATAAAATAATTATGTATGCGAACGGAAACACAATTTCCGGACAACGAACAAAGCCTGAGCTTACTTCCAAAAATCCAACAGGAGAACGAGATAACACAGGCGATGGACTTTTATACAAAGTCACTCTTCATAAAGAAAAGGACGGCTCAATAAAAATCAAAAAGTGTGAGCCGATTTTTATAACAACCTACATAAATACTGCAAATGAGTTTGTAATTAAACCCCTCAATCAGGATTTTGTAGATTATCTTTACGACGTTCCACGTACCAACTGGGCAAAATATATTGAACGTCGCATTAAAATTAATAAGGAAACAACAAAGGATTTGATAGAATGGCAATAGATTATAAGTCACTTCCAGTTTACGAACAAAAACAAAAGATTTTAGACTGCCTCGAAAATAATCAGGTAGTAATTGTTGAAAGCCCTACCGGCTCAGGAAAAACAACACAGATTCCCGTAATTTTATACGAAGCAGGTTATGCCACAAACGGAATGATTGGCGTTACTCAACCACGCCGCATTGCAGCCCTCAGCGTAAGTGAATTTATTTCAAAGCAGTTAGGCACAACTTACCCGGGACTTGTCGGCTACAAAATGCGTTTTGAAGATTACACAAATCAAGACACCCGCATAAAAATTATGACAGACGGAATCTTACTTCAGGAAATGAAGCTTGACCCGTGGCTCAGCAAGTACAGCGTTTTAATGATTGATGAAGCGCATGAACGCAGCCTCAATATTGACTTTGTACTCGGGCTTGTAAAACGAGTACTTAAAGAGCGCAGCGACTTCCGCGTAATCGTAAGTTCAGCTACAATGAACACGCAGGTTTTCAGCGAATATTTTGATAACGCACCTATAGTTTCAATCGACACTGTAACTTACCCTGTAGCTCTTGTTTACGACCCGGTTCCGGGAGGAAGTACAACAATCACCGACAGTGGCTGCGACCAGATTCTCACAAAAATCTATAACACCGTAGACCGTGTACTCGACAACGAAGAAGACGGAGCAATTCTGATTTTCCTTCCGGGTGAAAAAATCATCAAGGACTGTATGGATAAGCTCTACTACTCTCCTATTGGCCGCCGTCTTCATATACTGCCCTTGTATGGACGTCTTCCAAAAGAAGAACAGGAACGGGTTTTTGAAACCGCACCGGCAGGCAAACGAAAGGTAGTTATTTCAACTAACATTGCTGAGACCTCAGTTACAATCAGTGACGTTACAACAGTAATTGACAGCGGCCTTTGTAAGCTGAATTTTTATAATCCAAAGAACTATACTTCAAGCCTTATTGAATCTCCTGTTTCAAAAGCTTCCTGTAACCAGCGTAAAGGACGTGCAGGCCGCACCCAGCCGGGAACCTGCTACCGTCTTTACTCCCGCAAGGACTTTGAGACACGCCCTGAATATACAACAGAAGAGATTTACCGCACAGACCTCAGTGAAGTAGTACTGCGCATGAGCGAGCTTGGCATTACAGATTTTTATGACTTTGATTTTATTGCGAACCCGGGACGTGAAGGAATTATTGGTGCGGTAGATACGCTGCATATTCTAAATGCACTTGAAGAAGATAACACACTGTCTCCAATCGGCCAGATGATGGTAAAGTTCCCGCTTGAACCTCGAATCAGCCGTATTATTGTAGAAGCGATTATGAGATTCCCTGATGTTTTGGACAAGGCTTTAATTGCAGCATCCTTCTTGTCTGCGAACTCACCTTTTGTGCTTCCACCGAACGAAGAAATGGAAGCCCGCAAGGCTCATCACCGTTTCCAGGATATCCAGGGTGACTTCTGTACCTATCTTAATATTCTTAAAGCCTTCAAAGATACCGATAACCGCGAAAAGTTCTGCAAGAAAAATTATCTTGATGAACGCGTAATGTCAGAAATCGAAAACATAAATGAACAGCTTATAGAAATTGTCAGCGAAAAAATGGGCATTCCTGTAGTAGAAGGTAAAGGCAACATGCAGGATTATCTATGCTGTATCGCAGCCGGAATGATTCAGTTTGTATGTATTCGCACAGGCCGTGAAAGCTACCGCAGCCTTACCGCAGACCACATCTGCATTCACCCGGGAAGCGTTATGTTCAAGAAGGATCCGGTATTTATTGTAGCTGGTGAAATTATCCGTACAAGCCGCATTTATGCCTCGAGTGTTTCTCCACTCACCCGCCCTATGTTAGATACAATTAATCCGGAACTTTTTGAACGCCTTATGGCCTGTAAAAAAGAACGTGAAAGTTCACGAGAAGCCCGCATGCTCGAACAGGAAAAAAATCGCACGGCAAAAGCTCTTCGCCGTCAGGAAGCGGAACAGCAGAAAAAGAATGGCAAAAAATCAAAAATTGCAGCAGCAGAACAAGATGCACCTTCTGCAGACGATGCACTTTCACTCGGCGGATTTTTATTTACGACAAAGAAAATCAAGGGTAAAAAAACAGCTTTGCTTCCTCTTGAGCAGCTTTTGCAGGCTCTCGAAAATGAGAAAAACAAAAACAAGCTGAATAATGCAGGCCAGATGAAAGGTTCCGTAATCACAAGTGACAATGGCTCATTACTCAACGGCGAAAAACTTTCTCTGATTTTTGATATTGCAAAATCCATAGACCTGCGGCCTCTTCCAGAAAAGAAATGGAACCGCCATATGAATGTTGATGTAAATGATCCCCTTCAAAAAGAACAGCTTGTAGATTCTCTCGCCTTTATTCTGCGTACAGCAATTGCAAAACAGAAAGGCCGCGAATACGGTTTTATTACACTTTACAATAATGGGAACGGAAGTTACTGGTTCAAGGTTTCGCGGGGATTTTCAACGGCACTTGTAGAAAGCCATTCAAGTCTTGAAACTCTTATCGAAGAAAATGTTGAATGGAGTAAGGAAGAAGAATCAGCCATCAATAAGGCTCTGGCACTCGTAAATAAATTGTATCAATAAATGCCGGATAAGGACTGACAATTAACCTTTATATCTAAGAAGGATAATTGTCATGTCATCTTTTGAAGGTTCAATATCTTTAAAACTTGCTATGTCAGAAATAATATCGCTGAGTTGAACATCCAAATCTTTTTCCATATTTTCTGCGAGGATATCAATAAACCCCTGCTGTCCAAGTCGTCTTCCGCCTGGTGCACAACAATTAATTACACCATCTGTATAAAAAATCAGTTCATCGCCGGGACTCATTGAAATGTTGATTGTATCATAATATGGTTCAATTGAACTCAAGCCGATTGCACCAACTGAAAGTGTAGAATTATTCAAAAGTTCAAAAGAACCTTTGCTTTTTTTATAAAGAACAGGGGCCTGATGACCTGCGTTTACAAATTCTATATTTGTATGCCCGTTTTCCTCTTTTTCGCCGATACGCAAAAGGATACCTGTCATATAGTTTTCAAGTTCGCCTTTTTCTACATTGAACCGAACGTTTATCTGATTCATCAGTTCTATGATATCCTTATTCATATACTCATAGAATTCCTGACGAATAATATTTTTAGCAAGAAGAGTTATAAGACCTGTTGAAATTCCGTGTCCCGAAGTATCAAAAAGTCCAAGACCTTTTATTTTAATTCTGCCTGATTTCTTTTCAGCGGGCGTTGTATTTGAATTCAAATCTTCCTGTTTTTCAGGATATAAATCATAAAGGTCACCTGAAATACCCGCCATCGGAATGCAGGAATATGCAAGTTCCCAGCCTTGATAAATGCCCGACTCCTGTTGAAAAAAAGTCTTTTGAATCAAAGCCGCCTGTTTTATTTCAGTTGCAAGAATATTTTTCTGCTCTACAAGCTCACTTTCTGTCATATGAATGCGTCGTTTTAAGAAAACAGAAAACGCAAATTGAAAAAGATAAAGCAGAGGAAAACGAGTTTTAAATACTTCTGAAAAATCATAAACAAGAGCTGTTTTATGAAGCGGAGTCCATAAGCCAATCATTAATAAAACTTGTACTGCTGCATTAAGAAAAACGAATCCCTTAAATGGAATCAGATAAAGTGTAAAAAGGGGAATAACAGCAATCCAGATTAAACCAAAACCTTCGGTTCCTCCTGAATATAAAAACCACATCGTAAGGCAAATAGCCATTAACGAAGCCGATACATAAAAAAAGTTGAGTTTTTTTGTTATACGGGTATAAATCAAAGTTGCAAGCATCAATAAAGTGTAAGTTAATGTAGCTATTACAACTTTAAGATTTGAATCTATCAGCGAAACTGCGGACAGAACCAAACCTTCTATTATGATGGCTGCGCAAATAAAGCAGGTCATCTGATAGTTTTTTTTCTGTATATATTCGGGAAGATCTTTATTTTGCATCTGCTGCTGCTGTTTTTTCGTCATCATCCTCTATGGAAAGCATTTTTTTAATCCGGTTTTTTACACCTGAATTCGCTTTTTTATCTGAATAAATGCCTCTCATTACAGGAACGGCAGAAGCAAATTTATTTGTCTTATACATATCAAGTCCAAGACTTTGTGTGGTTGAATCTTTGGATTCCAGATATTTAAGACATATATCATTATAAGACTCGTTTTCGTACTTTGCAAGTTCTTTTCCTATGGCATAACGAAGGTCTTTTCGTTTATCATCCTTAAGACATTCTTCTGCAAGTGCCAGAATCTCTTTTTCACCGGCATGACCTTCTTTAAGCAGAACTTCAATAATCTTCTTTTTAGTTGCATCACCAAGTTTTTTATCTGCAAGCTGCTCAATCATAAAGTTATTTCCATCATCAGTGTTGATTACAGCAAGTGAAGTATAAGCTTCTTCTTTGATTACTTTTTCACTGTCGTTTTTTGCACGGTAAATCAGGAACGGAACAGCATCATCCATTTTATTTTCGCGAGCAGTTTTTATTGCTTCCTGCCGAACTCTCCAGTGTTCATCACGAATTCCCTGAATAATAGTTTCCTTTGCTTCTACTACATCCGGAAAATGAGAAAGTCCTTTTATAACATACTGACGAAGGTTCGGATCATTTTCTGAAAAAAGACTTGTAAGAACCGGAATAGACTCTTTCTTTTCCATAAGTCCAAGAGCTTCAGCTGCATACATTCGCACATAAAGATTTTCATCTTCGTCTTCAGCAATCTCTACCATTTTATCCCAGGTTTGAACTGCGTGCATTTTTCCACAGGTACGCATAAGAGTCTGACGTTGTGCATCACTAAGATCGTCGCGTTCAAGATACTCTACCAGGAACATTGCTTCCGAAGGTCCGCCAATTTCGCCGATTGCAGCAATTGCATCATTAAAATAATTTTCATTTTCAGATTCAATAAGTGCAAGTACAGCAGGAATTGCTTCTTTTGTTTTTACTGCAGAAATATACTGAAAGCAGGCTTTTACAAGGTCGCCCTTTTCTTCATAAGGATCATTTAAAACTTCTACAGCATAATCTTCAAGACAAGGATCTTCCCGCTGTTTAAAATAAGTGAGGGCTTTCTGTTTAATTACAGTATTTTTTGAAACCTGAAAAACATCATAAATTTCTTCTGTAAAACGAGGATCATCATTTTTAATAAGTTCATCTATAAGGGTCGAGATTTCTGAAGGAACACCATACTTAATTGTATTTGATTTATTTTCGTAATCTTTTTCTGATTCATCTTTTTCGGCAGCCTTTTCAGCTTTTTCTTTATCTATTGGCTTAGGTCGTTTTGCTGCAGGAATTTCTGAGATGCCGCCTTTTGAAGCGGTGACCTCTTCATCGGCACTCTGAGCGTATAATGAGAAAGAGAAAATCAAACATAATAAAAGTAAAAACCTTTTCATAATACTCCTTCATATGGATTGCGAGCACGCAATGCGAAGCAATCCATTATAATATTCATACTCCCTGATGGAACTTGTCTAAGAACTCCTTGCGGTACTGTTCAAATCTGTCTTCATCAATAGCCACGCGGATTTCCTTAAGCATCTCGTTCAGGAAATAAAGATTATGATAGCTGGCAAGAATTGAACTCAAAATCTCCTGTTCCTTAAACAAGTGCCTTAAATAACTTCGGGAATAAGTGCGGCAAACTTTACAGTTACAGTCAGGATCTATAGGACCAAAATCATGAATCCAGCGTTCCTGCTTAATACTCAACATTCCGCGGCGTGTAAAGTATGAACCATTGCGCGCATTACGGGTTGGAAGAACACAGTCAAACATATCAATTCCAGCCTGAACTGCATCAAGAATATATTCCGGAGTTCCAATTCCCATAACATATTTCGGCTTGTCTTCCGGCAGGAACTGCACTGTATAGTTCAAGAACTTTGTAAACTCTGCAGGAGGCTCCCCTACACTTAAACCGCCGATGGCAATTCCAGGCATATCAAGTGAAGAAACAAACTCCGCACTTTTTGTACGCAGATCTTCGAAAAAGTTTCCCTGTACAATAGGGAATAGCATTCCCTTATATCCAGCCTCACGCTGTTTTTCCCACTCGCCTTTTGCACGAAGAAGCCAGTCGCTTGTAATTTTCAAGGCGCGTTCAGCTTCTTTACGTTCAACACCCCAGCCGGAACAAACATCAAGCTGCATCTGAATATCAGAATTAAACTTTGTTTGAGTCTGAACTACATTTTCAGGAGTAAACATGTGATAACTTCCATCAATATGACTCTGAAAACGAACTCCTTCATCTGTAATTTTACGAAGTTTAGAAAGCGAGAAAACTTGGAATCCACCAGAGTCTGTCAAAAAGTTTTTCTTCCACTGAGAAAAGCCATGAAGTCCACCAGCTTCTTTAATTAAATCTGGTCCCGGACGCAAAAACAGATGATATGTATTCGCAAGAATAATATCAAAATCGATTTCTTCCAAAAAATCTTTTGGCATAGCCTTAACTGTGGCATTTGTACCAACCGGCATAAAAACCGGAGTACGAACATCACCATGTGGAAGGTGTATAGTTCCTGTACGAGCCTTTCCATCAGCTGATTTATGCTTTATATCAAAAATCTTCAAAACTTCACTCATAAAAACCTCATTAAGTGCGGGCAAACCGCAGTAATACAATACTAATTATAGTAAAGAATATAACCGGCGACCAGGCACCGGAAAATGCAGAAATATAACCATGCTTTGCAAGTACCATTGTTACCATCATTGTAACATAAAAAAGTACCGAAGCAGAAATGCACGATGCAAGACTTATAAGTAAAACATTTTTACGGGTTTTACCTGTTAAACCAATCGACAAAAATACAACAATGAAAACGATAAAAGGAAACGCATATTTTTTATAATATTCCGAAAGTTCCTCATTATACGGAAGCCCTGCTTTTTTTAAATGCTCCACATAAACTTTTGCCTCAGCAGCAGTAACAGACTGAACATCCACATTTGTTTTACGGAAGATTTCGTAAGATTCCGTAAGCTGCGATATAAGGTCCTGAGAAACCGGTGTAATTTTTAAGGTATCATCAACCATCTGATACTGCACGGGCTTTTCAAGTTCCCATATTGCTTTTTCAGAATTCCATTGTGCCTGAGAACTATAAACGACTGCCTCCAGTGCACGATTTTCGTCTCTAAAAACAAAATAACAGCCGCGAAGTCTTTTCTGACTTTCGATATATCTTGAAGCCTTATAAATAATACGTCCATTATCTGAAAGTACAATTACATTAGAATTATTTTCATTTTTTTGTTTTTGAAGCAGAGTATCCTGCAATGCAACTTTTTTATCATAAGTTTGAACAACAAATTTATTTTCAAAGGCAAAAAGTCCAAATGCCATAAGAAAACTCACAACCAGAAGCGGAACTGTAAAACGGAAAAGTGAAACACCAGAAGCTAAAAGTGCCTGAATCTCATTTGCGGCATACATTTCACTGAGTACATAGGATGAAGAAAAAAGAATTGCAACGGGAACCGCATACCAGATTGTCTTTGGCACATAGTAAGCCATTACCATAAGCATATCCTTCAGCGAACAGTTATTCTGAAGATATGTGGCAATATTCATAAAAAGATCTACAAGATTCAGTACAAGTGCAAAGAAAAACATTGCACCAAAAAACAGAGGAATGATTTTTTTGAACAGATAAATAATAAGCTTCATATCCCGCCCCTATTTTCTCAAAAGTACCAGCATAAAAATAAAGCCTACTGCACCAATTACAATGTTTGGTGTCCATATACACCAGAATGCATTCAAGCCTACTTTAGTAACCATAAGCTGCCCGATAATCTGAACCGCCCAGTAAAGTACACAGATTACAATACCAAGAAAAAGTCCTATCATCTGGCCATTGTGCTTTCCAAACAAAAATGCCAGTGAGAACGCAAGAAATGCAAAAAAGATGGAACCAAAAGGAATTGCAAATTTCTTATGCCATTCCATTACCCAGAGATTTATTTTTCTTATTGTACTTGGATTATCTGATTTTTCAGCCTTCATTCCCTGAATTGTTCGGGTAAGATCATAGGTTGTCATTTCTCGTGCAGAACGCGAATAATTTCCCAGAAAAGCTGAATCAAAAACATTCATTACCGTACGACCGGAACTCAATACGTCATAATTATTTCTATTGTTTGTATCAATAGAAAGTAAAGAAGCATCATTCATGTCAAACTGCATAAGAACGCCTTCTTCCTTAGCGCCAACAAGAACTGAGTTTCCAGCAATAATCAGACGGTCTTTATCATCTTTTGAATCGAATATTACTACGTCTGAAACACTGTTTCCACTTACTTCGCCAATTACAATACTTGAAGTATCAAGCCTCTTAACGCTGTTAGATTCGAGTTCGATTGAAGGCGTAGAATTCATAATCTCGCGCATCAGCTTATTGTATTTGATAGTTCCAAGCGGAAGAAGATAGTCGTTTACAAAAAACGAACCAATTGAAATAAAAAGTCCCAGTGCTGCAACCGGAGCAAGAATTCTTAAAAAAGAAAAACCGGCAGCACGGAAAATCAAGATTTCATTACTGCTCATCATACCGCCGAGACTCATTAAAAAACCTACGAGAGTTGCAAAAGGCGCAGACTGAGCAATAATAAACGGCAGACTGTAAACCATAATGCGCATTACGTCCGAAAATGGAGCGGATTTAGCAAGCAGATCTTCTACAGTAAGCAAAATCTGATTTACAAAGAAAATCATAAAAAAGAAAAAAAACGAAACTAAAAAGTAAAGGAACAAATCCTTAAAAAGATATTTTACAAGAATATGATTTCTAAGAGTTCCTCTTTTGAGTACACGTATCTGAAACTTCTCGTTATAAAGATGAAGAAGCCTGATTGTGCGGTTACGTTTTATTTTTTTTAAGATTTCTTTGAACGTCATAATGAAAGAAACAAACTACCGTTAGTTATTTTGAAACACCAGTTGAACCAAATCCGCCAGCTCCACGTTCTGTTTCACTGAGACTGTCTGTAATAGTAAAGGCTGCCTGTATAACAGGAGCAATTACCATTTGAGCAATTCGGTCACCACTGTTGATTGTAAAATCTGAAGTTCCAAGATTAATGAGAATAACTTTTATTTCTCCACGATAGTCGCTGTCTATAGTACCAGGTGTATTAAGAACAGTTACACCATTTTTAGCGGCAAGCCCGGAGCGCGGACGAACCTGTACCTCATATCCTTCGGGAATTTCAAAAAAAAGCCCGGTTGGAACCATTGCAGAACGACCGGCAGGAATTGTAAGCGGTGCATCTAAAAGTGCACAAAGATCTGCACCAGCAGCACCGCTTGTTTTGTATTCAGGAATTACGGCCCCTTTCGAGGCCACACATTTAATATTTACCATAACATGTCATTCCCGCGCAGGCGGGAATCTATCCTTATCTTATTGAAAGAAGTCCACCAATAATAAGCAAATCTTTAGCCACATTCAAAATCCAGAACATAGCACTTCCATCAAGTTTGTTTACGCCAAATGAACGACTGAAAACATCGGCAACTACGGCAATTATTACCCAGATTACGGTTAGGATAATCATTACTGTATTATCCCAGTTTCCGAGATCTCGGAAAATTGTGATTGCAATGCAAACACCGCCAATTAGCAAAAGAACTGCAACAGCAATTGCCACGATTTTTGCAAGATCGCCGCTGAAAATTTCATAAATTGCTGCCCCTGCCTGACTTGCTTTTACAGAACCACCTACTCCGAGCATACAGAGTCCGGTGATGATGAAATAAGCTGCGAGTGCGATTCTAATGAAAAGAGCACCGAGCCCACGATTAGTTGTTTTTGCCATAAATTCCTCCTATATAAAAAATTCCTCATAAAGAGCACAGAGGACACAGAGAGAAATTAATTTCAATTTTCCCCTCTGTGTCCTCTTATGCTCTGTGAGGAATTTTAATTATTTCTCCCCCTTTTTCGATAATCCTAAAAAGTTGCACTGTTGTACAACTTTTTTTAACGGATTTTCGATTTTAGGCATCCAGAGCATCAATATAAGAAAGGTTCAATCTTCCCTGCTTGTCTACTTCGAGAAGCTTAACAGGAATTACCTGACCTTCTGTAAGAACATCAGTTACCTTGTTTACGCGCTGCTTTGAAAGCTTTGAAATGTGGCAGAGACCTTCTTTTCCAGGAAGGATTTCTACAAAGGCACCAAAGTCCATAATGCGCTTTACAGTTCCCTGATAGATTGTTCCAACCTCAGGATCTTCTGTAATGCCCTTAACAGCCTTTTTAGCAGCCTCAGCATTCAAGCCGTTCTTAGAGTAGATTGTTACAGTTCCGTCATCATCAGTGTTGATTGTTACATCATACTGAGAGCAGAGAGCCTTAACATTCTTTCCGCCTGGTCCAATGAGAGCGCCAATCTTGTCTACAGGAATCTTCATTGTAAGAATCTGTGGAGCGTTCTTTGCAAGTGGAGCCGGCTTATCGATGCATTTTTCCATAATAGAAAGGATATGGAGACGACCCTGGCGAGCCTGTTCCATAGCCTTCTTCATGATTTCAGTTGTTACACCGGCAATCTTAATATCCATCTGGAAACCGGTAATACCGTCTTTAGTTCCGGCTACCTTAAAGTCCATATCACCAAGGTGGTCTTCTTCACCAAGAATATCGCTCAAAATCTTATAGCGGCCATAAGGATTGTCTCCCTCTGGTTCTGTGATAAGACCCATAGCAATACCTGCTACCATCTTCTTCATTGGAACGCCGGCAGCCAGCATACAAAGTGTACCACCACAAGTAGAAGCCTGAGATGAAGAACCGTTAGATTCCATGATTTCAGAAACTACGCGGATTGTGTATGGGAACTCTTCGCGGCTTGGAACCATAGCAGCAAGTGAGCGGCGAGCCAGGTTTCCGTGACCAATTTCACGGCGGCCTGTTGTAAGCTTACCAGTTTCACCAACTGAGTATGGTGGGAAGTTATAGTGGAGGATGAAGTGCTCGCTTCTGTCTCCATCGATATCATCATAAGTCTGTTCATCCATTGCAGTACCAAGAGTACATACAGCAAGAGACTGAGTTTCACCACGAGTGAAAAGTGCGGATCCATGAGGAGTTGGCAATACGTTTATTTCACAGGTGATTGGGCGGATTTCGTCAACCTTACGGCCATCAACGCGAACGCCTTCATCAAGAATAGACTTGCGGAGGAGCTTGTACTGAATGTCGTCCATCAAAGTACAGAAAAGCTTTGCCTGGATCGGGTCAGAAAGCTGTTCAGCATATTTTGCAGCGAGGTCTCTCTGAACCTGAGCAATTGCCTTACCGCGTTCAATCTTGCTGCCCTTGAAGCATGCTTCTTTAAGAAGTGGAGTTGCTTCGGCTTCGATTGCTTCTGCGTTGTCCAAAGTTACATCAAGAGGATTCAAAGGAAGCTTTTCCTTACCAGCCTTCTTAACAAGTTCTTCCTGCAAGAGACACATATCAGTAATGAACTTCTGAGCGCGTTCCAAAGCTCCGAGCATCAATTCCTCTGAAACTTCGTTAGCACCACCTTCTACCATAGTAAAGCCGTCTTTAGTTCCGGCAACAACAATTTCAAGGTCGCCCTTTTCAATCTGTTCGAATGTAGGGTTGATAATGTATTCACCGTTCAAATATCCAACGCGGCAGGCAGCAACCGGACCGTGGAATGGAATATCAGAAATACAAGTTGCAGCAGAAGCTGCGATTACGGCAAGAATATCCTGAGTATGAACGCCATCGCAAGAAACACAAGTTGGAACAATCTGAAGTTCGTGACCAAAAGATGGCTCAAAAAGCGGACGCATTGGGCGGTCGATAAGACGAGATACGAGAATCTCCTTGTCCTTTGGTCTACCCTCTCGCTTTACAAAACCGCCAGGGATCTTTCCGGCAGCATAGAATTTTTCGTTGTACTCAACAGTTACAGGAACAAAGTCCTGACCTTCTGTAACAGCAGACGAAGCACAAATAGTTGCAATAATAGCGGCTCCGCCCCACTGAGCGTAAACACATCCATTAGCCTGTTTACCGATTTTTCCAGTTTCCAGGATGAGATCGGCATCTCCAAGTTTGTAGGTTACTCTTTCTACAGACATAATTTTCTCCTACACACGTCACTACATCCGACGCGTGTTTTTTTCTATTTATTAGTAAAACTAATATGCATTATCAAGGAGGGCGGAGCCCCGCCCTACGCCCGCACTTCGTTGCGGGCTACCCCACCCAGCGGGGTAATCATCAGCCAGCCATAAAAACACAGATATCGCGAAAGTCGCAGAACAAACACCCCACAACGCCCCAATTCCCCGTGGCCAGAAATAAAAAATACAATACTTAATTTTAATCCATAACGAAAGATTAATCAATGAAGAAAATAAATAAAAAAAATTGCTGAAAGTGGTCTAAAAAAACACATTTTAAGTCTATATTATATATAGAAAACTTCTGTAAAACTCCAATTCTCCCATAGAAAAGACAATAGCATAAGTTCTATGGGAAACATCAACTTAAAAACACAGCCTTCAAAATTAAAAATAAAGATTAAAATCACATAGAGATACATAAATATCAATTTCTATATGAAATTATTTATACAAATCCACCACTTAATACAAAAAGTCATTTCATAATACCCATAGAAATTACATAAATTACTTTTCTATGGGAAAAACACATAAAAACATATCATACAATCAGAAAGGAAGGCAAAAGATGAGTATTGAACTAATTCCACCAGACACATTGAACTCTCAATTGCGAGAAAAACTAAAACACTTAAAACATGCGCTGTCACTTTTATTAAAGCGCACAAAAAATCCACCAGAAGGACATTTGCGCGTAGCACAAAAAGGCACACATCGCCCGCAATACTACCATTACACAACCCCAGATGATTTTACAGGAAAATATATACGTAAAAATCAAATAGACTTTGCAAGGTCGCTTGCACAAAATGACTATGATGAAAAAATCATCAATATAATACAAAAAGAAATTAAATCACTGGAAATGTATCTTTCGCAGACTGGAAATGGAAACAGTATATCCGAATTCTATGACAACCTCTGCACACCACGCCGGGAACTAATTACTCCAGTAACTCTTACAGACGAGCAATATGCGGTCCTCTGGCAGGAAGTCTCATGGAAGGGCCGGCCATTCTCGCAAGATGCCCCGCTTCTCTACACAGCACGAGACGAGCGGGTGCGCTCAAAGTCCGAAGTTATAATCGCCGACACGCTATATCGTCACAAAATTCCCTACCGCTACGAGTTCCCGCTCATACTCCGGCGCAACGGCACCACAAGTACCCATGATGATTTCGACAAGCTCAATCACCGCACCTCTAGCTCCGGCACACACACAACACCCACCGGCAGCATCAACACATCCAATACCCACACTGCCGTCACCCTTCACCCCGACTTCCTCTGTCTCAACACGCGCACCCGTCAGGAGTTCTACTGGGAGCACTTTGGTCTTATGCACGATCCAGACTACTCGAAAAAAGCGGCCAGAAAACTCCGTCTCTATACTGAAAACGGAATTCTCCCCGGCCGCAATCTCATAATCACGATGGAAACACAGACTGATCCGCCTTCCATCCGAACGCTTGAAAAACTTATCGAAGAATTCTTACTGTAACTTATTACCAGACAAATATTCGTTTTACTGCTTTGTAAATGTATAAGAAAAAATTACTTCTGGGTCTAATGCAAACTCTCGAGTTAATAAAAGTTTATTTTTTGACTTATTAACTTTGTTTGAATGCCCACTTTCAAAACTGTTCAACATAAAATATTCTTCAACAGAATAAATATTAGATGTCAGCTTTCCATCTGCTGACGCGGACTCTTCAAAGAGTTTATCTGTTTTTTGCTTTCCATTAATTATAAGAAACTGATATTTATATATTTTAGTATTATCCTCTTTTACACCATGGTTATCAGTTTCCCATTTTGTAAGCTTCCACTTCCCCTGCAACCAGGATAAATCGTCTTCCATAGAAAAATCCACATAACTATCATTTTTTCCAATGCTGACGAACTTGCACACGCGGTAAATATAAACATTGTGAAAACCAAAACAAATGTAAATGCACTAACTTTTCTCTTCATACTATTTCTCCATAAAATAAAAAATCCCGCTCAGTGTAATACCGGGCGGGTTTGAAAAGTCGGCAAGCACAGCTTGCCTCTGAGACATTTTTTCGATAATCCTAAAGCAGCCCGCTGTCGCAGCCCGTTTTTTAACGGATTTTCGATTTTAGTCTACTTACGAAGTCCGAGCTCTTTGATGAATGCGCGGTAACCATTGAGGTCTGTGCGTTCATAGTAGCGGAGCATCTTGCGGCGCTGACCTACAACTTTAAGAAGTGCACGTTTAGCGTTAGCGTCCTTTGGGAACTGCTTGTTGTGCTCTGTGAGCTGCTGAACACGCTGTGTCATGAGAGCGATCTGAACCTTTACATTACCTGTATCAGTTTCTTTTGCGCCGTACTTCTTTACTGTTGCGGCTGTTGTTTCTTTTGAAAGTGCCATTATGGAACCCCTTAAAAAATATTTGATTTCCGGCCAGGCCGAAAACTCTGTATGAGCGGAAAGTCTGCAGGTCAAATCCTGGGTTTCTAGGATGTAATCACAGAAAGTCCGTAAAACAGATTATTTATTTTATATAATAAATGCTTTTTATTCAATATGCATATAAACTTGAAATCAAATCTGAAACATAAACTTTTTTTGCCTCGCCACATTTTTATATATCAAAACATCATTTTTGGTTTCTTTTTTTTCATTTACAAGCACATTTTAATGCCTTATACTTATAGAAAGTTTTTCTACATCCAGAGGCATTGATGAGGCATTTAACACGCAAGAACATACGATTGATTATACTTACACTTTTAGGCATCGCCTGTTTTATGTTATTAAGTTATTCCGGCAAAGAGCATCAGCCTTTTTACCAGCTTGGTAATTTGAGAATTCCTTCTTCTACAAAAAGTGGAGTTCTTTCCGGCACACTCTCTCTAATATGTATATTACTGGTTTTTACTGATTATAAAATCGGCTTCAAAATTGCGCTTTCAATTAACATTCTGTCTGTTTCAAATCTTCTTTTTGGCATGATAAAAACCCATTCCATTGTTTCTATGCCGGGAATGGTCACACACACTGTTTCTCTTATTACGCTTGTAACTATTTACGGTTTTTACAAAAAGCTTTCTATAAGTAACCTTACAGATTATATCAGCGGACAAGGAAACCGCCGCAATTATGTAAAAGAAGTAACCGAACATATTGAAGGACGAAAATCCTTTACCCTAGCCTGTGTTGAACTGGAAGATTTTAAGCACATAACAGATATTTATGGTATTCAAGTTGGTGATGCCCTGATTAAAAAAACTTCTGAAAAATTAAAAACAATTCTGAACAAAAATGACAAGATGTTCAGAATTACAGGGTCAACACTCGCAATTCTTTTTGAACCTGGTGAATCACCAGAAGAAAGACTTAAGAGTGTTATAAATTCAGAAACAATTACAATTCATATTGAATCTGAAAATGGAGAGCAAACTGAAACAACCTGCACATTATCCCTTGGAGCCGGTATTGTTTATTCACATCCTCCATATAACTTTACAAAAACAGCTTCTTCTGTACTAAGAGATGCAGAAACAGCTCTTGCCAGAACCCGTAATATGTCTGAAAACAAAATCTGTATCTTTAATGAAAAAATGCAGAATTATGACCTAAAACAAAGAGAAGCGGAATTCCTTGTAAAAGAAGCTCTAAAGAACAATTATTTTTACCTTGTATATCAGCCTCAATTTACTACTGCTGAAAAAAAACTTCGCGGATTTGAAACTTTAATCAGATGTCGTAAACCGGACTATTCTATTGTTAGTCCATTAGATTTTATTCCGGCCGCAGAAAAATCAAATCTTATTATGAAGATTGATGATTTTGTACTTTCGACTGCAATGAAAGAATTTAAACCTATTGTTGATAACATAGAAGATGATTTTTTAATTTCAATAAATATTTCTGCAAAAACAATGGGAAGCAAAGATTTTATAAGCAGAATTACTGATATCATTAACGAAACAAGATTCCCTACAGAATGTCTGGAATTAGAAATTACAGAATATTCTTTTGCAGAATCTATGGAAACTACAATTTCCAACATAAAGCAGCTTCGCGAAATGGGAATTCAAATTGCCCTTGATGATTTTGGAACCGGATACACTTCCATTAAGCAGCTGATGATGCTTCCTATTAATATTCTAAAAGTTGATAAGAGCCTTATTGATGATATTGAAACTAACCAGAATATTCGCGATGTTGTAGATTCTGTTATTTATATGGGACACATTATGAATTGCGAAGTTATTTCTGAGGGTGTAGAAAAAGAAGTCCAGATTGACATACTTCGTGAACACAAATGCGACTTTATACAGGGCTTTGTTTGGGGCAAGCCTGTTGATTTTGAAGAAGCAAAAAATATGTGCGGCCAGGAAGAGTTTGGAATGTAGATTGCTGAAACAAGTTCAGTATGACACCTATTATATCGTCATCCCGAACTTGTTTCGGGAGCTATTTTACTCAAATCTCACAATATTACATTCCGGCAACTCTACAATCCTTCCATCTTTAATTTCTAAACGCACCAGCTCCCCTTTTTCATTCTGTGTACGGTAAAGGCCGTCTGGCGGAAGAAGCTGCAAGGGTTTTGCAGCCGCTGAATTTTCGGTTGTGGCGCGGCGAATGGCGGCGATGTCTAATTCGTAAGGACGTTCCAAAAGCTCATTTGCAGTTGTAAAAAAGCCTTTTTGAACCATACTTCGTATATAAGAAGAACTGATTCTTTCTTCATCATCAGTTCCTTCTCTAAAATACACAGGATCCACAAAAATTGTTTCTATTCCATTTTTATTTGCCCAATATCTGATGGCCTGAGCATCGGTTGCACCTTTAAATCCACATCTAAAATCAATACCTTCAGCAAGCAGCTCCATATTGCAAACATTCAGAAGAATATTCAAAAAATCAGCTCCCATCATGCTTGCAAAAGAATCATCAAAATCAACTATAATCGCAAAATCCAATCCAAATTCTTCAAACAGGTTGATTCTCTGATTCAGGGTCGTTAAATCACCCATATAGTCGCCGCTATGTTTAATACCTGGAAGAGGTCTTGCAAAAGAAACAACACCACAATTTAGTGATTTTTCACGCCCTGCAGACATAAGTTCTCCAAGAAGCTTTCTGTGGCCTTTATGAAGTCCGTCAAAGCTTCCAACCGAAATCCCGGTCTTTGCTCCATTGAGAAAATCTTTATCAGAATCACCATTTAATATAGAAAGAATATCATTCCAAGTAAAAAGTTTCATATTTTGTATTATATCACTTTACTAATAAAAAAAATAGTTATATAATTATTTAGTGTAAATAAAGAACTTTAGTAATACTAAAGAGTGAGGTATAAATATGGCAAAAAACTTAGACTGGGGCAACTTGCCTTTCGGTTACATGGAAACATCAAAAAGTTATGTAGCAAACTGGAAAAACGGCGAATGGGATGAAGGAAAACTTACTTCTGACCATACTGTAAAAATCAGCGAATGTGCAGGTGTATTGCAGTATGCACAGACTTGTTTTGAAGGTCTTAAGGCTTATACAACTGAGCATGGCGACATCGTTACATTCCGTCCGGATTTAAACGCTGAGCGTATGGAAAATTCCTGCAAACGTCTTGAAATGCCAGTTTTCCCAAAAGAGCGCTTTATTGAAGCAGTTCTTCAGACTATCGAAGCAAACAAAGAATGGGTTCCACCTTACGGAAGCGGTGCTACTCTTTACATCCGTCCATATATGTTCGGTTCAAGCGCAGTTATTGGTGTAAAACCAGCTGAAGAATATCAGTTCCGTATTCTCGTAACTCCTGTTGGACCATATTTCAAAGGTGGTGTAAAACCTATTAAAGTACGCCTTTCAGACCTCGACCGCGCTGCTCCTCATGGAACAGGTGATATCAAAGCTGGTTTGAACTATGCTATGTCACTCCACAACATTGTAGACGCTCATAACTGTGGTTATGCAGAAAATATGTATCTTGATCCAGCAACTCATACATATCTTGAAGAAACAGGTGGAGCAAACATCATCTTCATCTCTAAAGATGGAAAGCTTGTAACTCCAAAATCTGACTCTATCTTGCCTTCAATTACACGCCGCTCACTTGTAATTGTTGCAAAAGAATATCTCCACATGGAAGTTGAAGAGAGAAAGATTAACAAATCTGAACTTGGCGATTTTGTAGAATGTGGACTTTGTGGTACTGCAGCCGTTATTTCTCCAGTAGGCGAAATTGATGACCACGGAAAGCAGATTATCTACAATGAAGGAAAACAGGAAATGGGTCCTAAATTGAAAGAAATCTACGATACTTTGACAGGAATTCAGATGGGTAGACTTCCAGCACCAGAGGGTTGGGTATATACTATCAATTAACAGAAAATAAATTTCTCACAGAGAACACAGAGGCCACAGAGAGGAAATTATAAATCACCTGCTCTGTGGCCTCTTCTGCTCTGTGAGGGACTAGTTCCGACGGGAGCTAGTCATATTATTTATCGTACTTTTCTCAAGAACGCGTCCTTAAATCCATAAGACTTAAATCTTTCAAGTACAACCTTATATTCATCCATTGTAACAGGTCCGACGAGAATCTGCTTTCTATTACCACCTGCCATTGGTACGATAGTAATAGGATAATTAGTTCCATACTTATTAATAACTTCAAGAATATTTTCATCAGAAGCATAAACTGCAATCTGAATGTAGTACTTACCAGACTCCAAATCCTTAAGGCTTGGCACAATGTATTTATCATAAGATGTTGATGTTTCAACAACAGGAGCTATTTCTTCTTCTGGTTCTACAGCAACTGACTCAGCAACACTTTCTACTGGTGCACCTGGTGCTCCTGCTTCAGAACCAGAAGAACTTCCACTTTCAAGAGGAATGAGATTATATACATTCTCTTCTTCAAGAGCTTCAAGTTCATCTTCTGAAACTACATCTTCAACAGCATCTTCTTCCGGCTCTTCTGCTTCAGGAGGATTTGAATCAGCAGGAACAAGAACGATTGCTTCGTATTCTTCTTCCAAAGCTTCTTCCTCTACTGGAGCTTCTTCTTCAACAGGAGTTTCCTCTGCAACTGGTTCTTCTTCAGTAAACTCTTCTTCAACTGGGGTTTCTTCTGCTGGAGTTTCCTCTTCAGGAAGTTCATCTAGTTCATCTGCAGCAAAGGCTTCTTCTGCAGGAGCGTATTCTGTTTCTTCCTCTTCTTCAGGAGCTACAGCTTCTTCTTCTGTTTCAGGAGTCTCTTCAAGTTCATCTTCTACAAACTCTTCTTCTTCCGGAGCATCTTCATGTTCTGGAAGTTCTTCTTCATCTACAGCTTCATATTCTTTTTCTTCCGGCTGAGGCTGTTCTTCCTCAGGTTCTTCTTCAAGAGTTTCCTCTTCAAAAGCCTCTTCTTCCAAAGTTTCTTCTTCTGCAGGTTCTTCCGGAATTGCCTCTTCTGCAATCTCTTCTTCTTCCGGAGCTTCTTCTGCAGGAGTTTCCTCTTCAACTGCCGACTCTTCTTCGAAGTTTTCTTCTTCAAGAGGTTCTTCCTCCAAAGGTTCTTCAGCAATTTCTTCAGATTCTATTGCTTCTTCAACAGGAGCCTCTTCTTCTGTTTCTGCAGTCTCTTCTGGAGTTTCAGTTTCTTCAGGGGCTTCGTTTTCTTCTGACTCTGCCTCTTCAAAAGTTTCTTCTGTTTCTTCAGCTTCTGTTTCTGGTTCAGCAGTTTCTTCTGGGGTTGGAGTTTCTTCTTCTGTAAACTCTTCAGAAGCCATATTTTCTTCTGCTTCAGGTTCTTCAAAAGCTTCAGAGTTTTCTTCAGCTCCGATGGTCTCAAAACTTCCATCATCATTATCTTCAAAATCTGATGCAGACTTTGAAATTACAGCATTGCCATAAACTCGTTCTTCCTGACCGGAACGCTTTGTAATTTTGACAATATTATTTGAACCTTTTTCAATTCCCATTGCCTGTGCAGCTTCTGGAGAAAGCATAATTGCAACACCTTCGGAAGGGTCTAGTGCACCAATCACAAGAATATCTACAGTTGCATCTCCAGCAATATTTGTAACACTTATGATGTCACCCGGCAAATAGCCTACTGTTTTAGCAAAAAGTCCCTGAGGAAAAACTCCGTCATCAACAACAACGGCCCTTCCATCGAGAGAAGGACTGAATGATGCAAACATGAGACATCCTGCAGTTACAACCAGAATCTTAAATAAGTTTTTGATTTTATTTTTCATACCCTACCCATCCTTAGGCTTTATTTGCTTTTAATGCTTTATTTATCTGACTTACAAGATCTGTAGAAATCTTTGCCAGATTATTTTTCTTTGTACGATCTACTTTAAGATTTTCCAAAGTTTTTTCTGCAATTTTTACGCCGCTTTTTGCAGAAGCAATCGTAAAATTAATTTTATATAAATCTGAACTTGCAGATAAAGTATTATCCGTACGTTCGTAATATAATTTAATCTGTATAAAATAATCAGAAAAACCATTAAAAGCTTCACCACTTCCAATTTTATACAGATGTTCATCCTGATTTTCTGAATCTGATATAGCCGCATCAGAATTTGTTACAATGTAGCCGTACTCAAAAAAAGTATTGAGTACAGAATCTTCTATAATCATTGAATCTTCCGTAACATTGTCTGCAGAATCATCATGCTGTACAATCTGAAATGAAATCTGATTTGCAAAGCATAAAGCTGCACTAAAAAGAAATGCGGAAAAAATTACAATTCTTTTAAGCTTCCCCATTGGAACACCCCATTACGCAAAATGCGCAGAGCGGACACAATACTCCGACTCTTATTATTTTAATCGGTGAAAAATAAATGCGGGTTTAGAGATTTTTATGACAATTTCTTCCTAATGTGATAAAATAACACTAAGGGTTGGGAAAATGGAAAAAAGAATCTACATAATTGGCGCAGGCTTTGCAGGGCAAACCATTGCCGATGACATTAAACGAAAAAAAATATTTGGAAAAGTAAACGCCTTTATAGATGATAATAAAGATTTAATTGGAACTTCAATAGACGGTATTCCGGTTCTTGGTCCTATTAGCGGTGTTACTTCCATTCTTTCTAATTCAGATTTAGACGAAGCAATCATTGCAATTCCTTCTGCCCCAACTGAACGCATTCGCGAGATTTATGAAACCCTTACAGAAAACGGATTTAATCATATTAAGATATTGCCTGGAATAAGTCAGGTAATAGAAGGAACTGCTCATCTTGTTCAAACCCGTGAAATTGATCCTCTTGATATTCTTGGCAGAACTCCCGTAACAATTTCATTAAAAGAAAGCCTTGGATATCTTCGTGGTAAACGTGTTTTTATTACCGGTGCTGGTGGTTCAATTGGTTCAGAACTTGCAAGACAGCTTTTAAGTGGTGGTGCTGAACGTCTTTATCTTTTTGGACACGGCGAAAATTCAATCTGCAGTATTTACCGCGAACTTCGGCTCTTACAGGCAGAAGGTGTTGGTGAAAAAGCAACTATTGTTCCTATTATTGGGGACATGCGCGACCGTGAATATGTTGATTATATTATCCGCCAGACAAAATGTAATGTAATTTTCCATTGTGCAGCTTACAAACACGTTCCAATGATGGAAGAAAATCAGGTAGCAGCTGTTGAAAATAATGTTTTTGGAACCAAAAATCTTCTGGATGCAGCCCTTACTCATAAAGTAGATCGTTTTGTTCTGATTTCTACAGATAAGGCAGTTGCTCCGGTAAGCGTTTATGGCGTTTCAAAAATGCTTTGCGAAAAGCTTGTACTTGATGCCGCTAAACGTGCTGATACAAATCAGTCATTTATGTTTGTCCGTTTTGGAAACGTACTAGGAAGCCGGGGTTCAATTCTCCCCCTATTCCAGGATCAGATAAAAACCGGCGGTCCGATTACTGTAACAGATGAAAAGATGGAACGCTTTTTTATGACAATTCCGGAAGCGTGTTCTCTTGTTTTACAAACTGGTGGTGTCGGTGAAAATGGAAAATCTTATCTTTTGGATATGGGAGAGCCTGTAAAAATCATAGATCTTGCAAAACAGATAATTAAGTTCAGTGGACTTGAACCTTATAAAGATATCGACATTAAAATTGTTGGTTCCCGAAAAGGAGAACGTCTTATTGAACCATTATGGCTCAAGGAAGAAAATCCTACTCCAACCAAATACAAAAAACTCTTACAGCTGGATAACAAGGAATATACTAACGAACGTTTGGAAGTTTTACTAAAAGCCCTGCACCCGATTTGTTTTTATACCCCCGGGCACGAAGCAGAATTCCGGAACAAGACACTTCTTGTAAAGCTTCTTTGCGATGACTGCAAGAGCCTTCGCGATTTTTATGAAGAAATAAAAAATGACGGTCAGCTCCGCACTGATTTATTATAGAAGAATTTGAGAACACACGAGGAATAAAACTATGGCAGAAATAAAAGTTCCATTTCATAGAGCCGCAATAACAAAAGCCGAAGAAGATGCAGTTTTAGATGTACTTAGAAGCGGCTGGCTTACCACCGGAAAATACGCACTCGAGTTTGAAAAAAAATTCAGTGCAGCAGTAAGCAAAGGCGACGAAGCAGCTGAACGCGAGCCGGTAATTAGTCTTGCAGTTAATTCAAATACCAGCGGAATGATTCTTGCGATGGAAGCCTGCGGAGTTCGCCAGGGAAAAGCTGTTATTACAACCCCCTACACTTTTGTTTCAACCGCAGCCTGTGCCCGCCACTTAAATGCAGATGTTTTTTTTGCTGATGTAGAAAAAGACAACTATAGTATTGATCCAGATAAAATAGAAGAAATCTTAAAAAAACACGCAGATATCATACAGGCAATTGTGCCGGTTCATATTGCAGGAAACATCTGTAATATGGAACGTATTATGGAGCTGGCAAAAAAGTATTCTACTCCGGAACACAAAATCTATGTAATAGAAGATGCTGCACACTCCTTCCCTTCTCCAACAAAACTTGGTTATGCAGGAACAATCGGAGACGCAGGGGTTTTCTCTTTTTATGTAACAAAGACAATTACAACAGCAGAAGGTGGAATGGTTTGTACCCGCGATAAAGATCTTGCACGCCGCATGACTGTTATGCGTATGCATGGAATGGACCGTACAACCTGGGACCGCTACACCAGCCCGCGCGCAAGCTGGGAATATGACATTATAGCCCCTGGTTATAAATTCAATCTTCCAGATGTTCTTGCAGCACTTGGCTGCTGTCAGGTAGATCGTGCAGAATTATTTTATGAACAGAGAAAACGAATTGTAGAAAAATACAATGAAGCTTTTTCTAAATTAGATTTTATAAAACTTCCCCCAGATGGTGAAGGAAACAGCTGGCATTTATACCTGATGCGCATAATTCCGGAAAATCTGAAAATTACACGCGATGAATTTGCTAAAAAAATGCAGGAAGCAGGACTAGGCATTTCAGTCCATTTTATTCCGATTTTTCATTTTACTTACTGGCGTGAACTTTACCCTGATTTTACTGCAGAAAACTTTCCGAATGCAGAGCATCAGTATAATACTACAATTTCAATTCCGCTCTATCCTGATATGACAGATGAACAGGCTCAACTTGTAATTGACACAGTTACAAACATAGGAGAAACTTATAGAAGATAATGGCTGCAAAGAAAAATTCTTCAAAAGCAAATTTCCGCTCCCTCGAAGCATCCGGATTTTATAGCGATGCAGAAAAAGAAGGCTGTCTTTACGCAGCACTCATACGAAGCCCTGCCCCAGCCGGAAAAGTAAAAAGCGTAACTGTTCCTGATTTGCCGGAAGGTTATTTTATGCTCAGTTCAAAAGACCTTCCTGGAGCAAAATCAATTTCTGCAAACAAGACAGTCACAAAAATCTTTGGATATGGAAATGTATCTTACAGCGGGGAACCACTTGGAATTCTTTTTGGCCCGGACGAAGAAAAAGTTTACAAACTGTTAGACACTGCTAACGTTACATTTGATGTAGAAAACCTTGAATCGGCTCTCAACAATGTAATTAATCAGCAGGAAGAAACCGCAAATTTTAAAGAGTTTCTTGAACAGATTAATGAAATGCCATCTCTCGATACTGTAATCGATAAATCTCATGTTGAAGAAAATCCAAATGTTGTTGTTGCAACCCGCGAAGTAAAATACGGACTTTATAAAACTTTATCTCTTGCTCAGGCAGATACAAAACTTTTTGATAATGCTGATTTTACATCAACAGATATCTGGAAAGAAAAACTACTTACACCAAAATGGCAGGAAACAGAAGGAGCTTTTGCTTATACAGAAGGCGATAAAATTCATGTATATGCTCCAACCCGCTGGACTTCTTTTACCCAAAAATCTGTAGCTCAGGTTCTGGATATTAAAGAAGAGCAGGTTTATATTCATAAAACAAAATCTGCAGGAATCTATCCTTCCGGGCTGGTAAGAACGACTCAACTTGCAGTTCAAATTGCTGCTGCTTCATGGCTAACTAAAAAACCGGTTCGTCTTGTGCTTTCTCAGTTTGAACAGGAAAACTATATGGTTCCTGGTGTTCTCACAGAAATAACTTACCGAACAGCCTTAAACAAAGACGGCCGCTTAAAAGCCTTAAAAATCATTATTGATATTGATATTGGAAGCTCGAATCCTTTTGCTCAGGAAATAACAGACCGAATTGCAATTGCATCAGCAAGCTATTATAAACCAGAAAATCTTTACATCTCTGCAAAAGCACATACTTCCAAAAATCCGCCTACATCAATTTCCATGCAGATAATTGAATCACAAGCCTTTTTTGCAATTGAAAACGAAATCCAGAAAATCAGTAATCAGTCAAAAATTTTCCCGGATGAACTTCGCCTTCTAAATGCTCATAAATCACCGGAATCAAAAGACTTTCCGTTTACTATTCCAACAGGTGATGTTGAATCGGTTATTCAAAAGGCCCTTAAGGAAAGTGATTTCAACAGAAAATATGCCTCATTCCATATGGAAGCAATTGACCGTGCAGAAAAAGACAGTAAACCTTTCTTTGCTCTTCCATTACGAGGAATTGGAGTTGCAACTGCATACATTCCTTCTGGCTATTACGGACAAACAAGTTTTACAAATGACACAAAAGTGGAAGTAACTCTAAACGCCGATGAAAAACTTATAATTCACACAATAAAACCTTCTGAAGTAATTCAGGACATCTGGAAAAGCTCTGCTGCTGAAATTCTTCAAATTCCAAAACAAAATATTCAGATTAATTCTGATTTTCCATATGATCAGATTCCAGAACGTCCGGAAGATTCTTACAGCTCCATCAGTATTATGAACGAGCTTGTAAAAAAATGCTGTACAGATATTCAGAAAAAACGCTTCCATCAGCCGCTTCCAATTACTGCAAAACGCGGTGGTCAGCTTTCTCCACGCAACAAATGGGATAAAGACAGTTTCAGCGGAACTCCCTTCTTTACAACCTCTTTTATAACAACTGTAGTTGAGGTGGAACTCGACACTTATACCTACAGCGAGAAAATCAAAGGAATCTGGGTTACTATGGATTGTGGAGAACTTTTTGATGAAGCTGCAGCACGCCGTACTCTTAAACTGGAAATTCAGCAGGAACTTAATATGCTTGTAAAAGGAAAGACAGTTCCTTGCGATGCAATCAACATCAGTTTTATTCAATCAAGTAACCGCTCTGGTCAGGTTGGAGGACTCATTCATAATTCGCTCCCGGCAGCCTTTTCTTCGGCACTTTCTCTTGCACTTACAACTCAGCTTACAGAACTTCCTTGTACAGAAGATCTGCTCTTCCAGCTGATTCGAGACCGTACAAAAGAAAAGAATGAAACTAAAAAATCTGAAAGCAAAGGAGCGGAAGAATGAAAATACCAGTAACCCTGAACGGAACAAAAACAATTCTTGACGCTCATGCAGATGAATCACTTATGAAGGTGTTACACAAAAACGGCTGTCCTTCGGTAAAAAGTGGCTGCAGCAGTGGCTTTTGTGGAACCTGTACAATTTTGCTTGATGACAAACCGGTTGCATCTTGTAAAATACCGGCAGGAATTGTCCGAAACTGTGACATCGTTACCTTAGATTATTTTACAAAAACAGAAGAGTATTCAAATATAATGGCAGGCTTTCAGAAAGCTGGAATAAAACTTTGCGGTTACTGTACAGCAGGAAAAGTTTTTTCTGCTTATCAGATCTTAAAAATACCCAAAATACCTACCCGTCAAGAAATTGCAGATAATCTGAAAGCCCTTGCCCCTTGCTGTACGGATTTAGAAACTCTTGTAAATGGAATCATCTATGCAATTCAGGTGTCAAATAAAAGATTAAAACGAAGCTGATAAGGATTCATTAATAAGGAAGTAGAATGGGAAAGACAATACTTTATGCAAAAAATGCAGCAGAACTCATAAAAATCCTGAGTAATAATCCGGGAACAAAGGTTGTAGGTGGCTGTACAAGAATTGAAACACTGCCCGATAAATTTATTTCAACGCATGGAATAAAAGATCTTTCTCACATTTCGCGTCACGAGCGTTATATTGATGTAGGCCCTGGAACTACACTTGCAGAACTCTTAGCTATAGGACAGACCCACTTGCCGCCAATTTTATACGAAGCCTTAAACTGTATTGCAAATCCCATAATCCGAAACACAGCTACAATCGGTGGAAACATCTGTTCCGAAAATCATAAGCTTACTCTGTTTGCCCCTCTTATGGCACTAGATGCAAAACTCGAATTCAAAAATCAGACAGAAACTCATACAGAAAACATCAGAAACTTTAAGGTTGTGCCGGAAGGTTTTATTCTATCAAATATCCGAATTCCGCTTGTAGATGCAGAGCTTTCTATTTTCCGCCGTGTTGGTCCGGAACACACTATTACCCAGCAGTCAGCTTCGTTTGCATTTTTAGCTGATACAGAAAAAAACTCCCTGCTTAATGTGCACCTGGCTTTTGCAGGTCCATTTACATTCCATAGCAAGGAGTTTGAAAATTTTATGAGCGGTCGTCGCCTGCCACTTTCACAGAAAGACATTTCTCAACTTGAAGAAGCAGTAGCTGAACAATTCCAGAAGGCCGCTACCGACCAGATGATTACTGACGTAATGCGTCAGCAGTTTTTTAATTTAGCGCGCTATAGTTTTGAACAATTAACATAGAATAAATTTCTCACAGAGTTTAAGAGGACACAGAGTTTATATTTTTTCATTTTCCTCCGTGCACTCCTTAACTCTGTGAGGAATTTTTTATCTTATGAACATACAATCTCCATAGGAGAAGAAACGATATCTATTTTCCACGGCAGTTTTGTAGGCGTTCAGTATGTGTTCGCGGCCGGCAAAGGCTGAAACCAGCATAATTAATGTGCTTTCCGGAGTATGGAAGTTTGTAAACATTTTGTCTACAACCTTAAACTTAAAGCCCGGATACATAAAGATGCTCGTAGAACTTGTGCCGGCACGCACCCATTCATTGTTAGCCCCGACTACCCCGCCTTCCATTTCAATTTTCTGAGCCACACTTTCAAGAGTTCTTACACTTGTAGTTCCAACAGCAAGAATAGGTCTGCCTTCAGCTTTAGCCTTGTTAATGGCATCAGCAGTTTCCTTTGGAACTGTATACCATTCTTCGTGCATTTTATGATTTTCAATATTATCTTCACGAACCGGAAGGAAGGTTCCCAGTCCTACATGCAGAGTTACAAAGCGGCGTTCAATTTCCTTTGCATCAAGACGTGCAAGCATATCTTCTGTAAAATGAAGCCCCGCTGTAGGACAGGCTGCAGAACCAGTGTTAGTGGCATAAACATTCTGATAACGTTCTGAATCTTCTTCCGTGTCCCCACGCTTGATATATGGAGGAAGAGGAATGTGGCCGTTACGCTCAAACCAGTCTTCATCAATTGCAAAATCAAATTTTAGAGCACGAAATTCTGTTCCAGCATTTCCTTCGTGTTCAATAATTTCAGCAACAGTTCCATCTGGAAATTTGTAATGCATTCCAGGCTTCTGTTTTTTTGCAGATTTTACCATGGTATTCCAAATGCAGCATTCTTTATCGATTGTATTAAGAAACATGAATTCTGTTTCGCGGCCCGTAGTCTCTTTGATTCCGTAAACACGAGCGCGACGAACACGGCTGTTATTAAAAATCATAAGAGTTCCGGGCTCAATCAAATCCGGGAGGTCATCCATCATGTGATGTTCCACTTGTCCGGTTGCCCTGTTCAAAAGCATGAGTTTATCCTGTCCGCGCACTCCACTTGGATGCTGCGCAATCAAATCTTCGGGCAGCTCAAAATTAAAATCAGAAGTTAACATGCGGCTATAATATCACAAAAACAAATTAATGGGAAATAGAGCTTGTGACCTACGGGCTTTCTCTTATTTTTCAAACTTCGTTTGACAACCAAGTTTTCCAAACCTATAATTAACTTATGAAAAAAAATATATTTATATCAAAAGTATGTCTTATAATTACAGGCTTAATCACACCATTTATCCTTTTATGTAATTCTTGCAAATCTAATACAGATGCAACAAACAATGAATACAACTACAAAGAGGTCGCAAAATATGCAGAATGTATCAACAACTGTTTTTCCGCAGATGATAATCTCACAGGCTTCTGGTGGGACTGTTCTGATATAGTTATCAGAAAAAATCTTTCTGCCCATCAGGAAGTAATTGATGGAATTATGAAAAGCTATGAAGGCCGAGCACAATATCATAAAGCTGAAAAAGGCTATAAAGAAGAATCTGCCCAGACAGCTGTAAAAAATATGAAGACCGGCTGGAATCTTGGAAATACTTTGGACTCAACCTCATATCAGGCTCTTTGGGATAAGACTCATAATAAATGGTATGACAACTGGGCTAGTTCAAAAGAAGATGAGAAAGGCTGGATGGTCAGATGGAACGATGGAATTATAACCTGGGAAACCGGTTGGGGCCAGCCAAAAACAAGTAATGAAATAATTGCTCTTGTAAAAAGTCTTGGTTTTGATGCAGTCCGCATGCCGGTAACCTGGGGCGAACATATTGATGATGAAGGCAATATTGATCCAGTATGGCTTTCACGCGTAAAAGAATGCCTTGATTATGTTATTGAAAACGACATGTACTGTATCATAAATATTCATCATGATGGTGGAGCTTCTGGCTGGATAAAAGCCTGCGATTCAAGCTGGGAACAGTACAAAGATCGCTTTCAAAACATATGGACTCAGTTAGCAGAAACTTTTAAGGATTATGATGAACGTCTGATTTTTGAAAGTATGAATGAAGTATTAGATGAAAAAGCAACATGGAGTCCAAGCCTGGATGTAGCAAAGAAAGCAAATGTATACATAAATAAATGGAATCAGCTTTTTGTAGATTCTGTTAGAGCAACCGGCGGAAATAATTCAACAAGAAATCTTATAGTTATGACTTATGCCGGAGAAGGTAGTTCTAATTCATTTTCTAATTTTGCCCTTCCAGAAGACAGCACAGAAAATCATCTGATTATAGAGGTACATAATTACAATCCTCAAGGCTTTACCTGGTCAGATGCAACCTGGACAAAAATGACTGCAATCTGGAATGAAACAGTTCATGGAAGAATCATTAAAGATGATATGGCATTTTTATCAGAAAAAGCAAAAGAATATAATGCCCCTATCATAATAGGCGAATATGCAGCCTTCCCTAAAAAGTATGCAGATTTTGATAAATAATTAAAAAAGAGTTCCCTGAACGCCGCCGTCTTTTGAGTCGGCGGCGTGTGTTAAGCCGAGGTGACTATAAGCCTTTTCGGTCACCATTCGACCGCGCGGAGTTCTCTGCAAAAGTCCACACTGAATAAGATACGGCTCATAATAATCTTCCAGAGTATCCATGCTTTCGCCGATAGAAATCGCCAGAGTCTCAGCACCAACCGGGCCGCCCCCAAAGTTTTCTATAATGGACCGAAGAATCTCGCGGTCGTATTTTTCAAGGCCAATTTCGTCAATTTCAAGGCGGCGTAATCCTTCGTCTACAATTTCTACGGTTATATTACGGCTTCCTGCTACCTGAGCGAAGTCACGCATGCGGCGCAGTACACGGTTTGCAACACGAGGAGTTCCGCGGCAACACTGAGCCAGGAGCATAGCCGCATCTTCATCAATTCCAATTTCCAGAATGTTAGCAGAACGTTTTATAATAGAAGAAAGTTCTTTTTGAGTATAAAATTCAAAACGAGGAATAAAACCAAAGCGGCTTCGCAAAGGTGAACTTACACTGCCCGCCTTAGTTGTAGCACCAACCAGAGTAAAGGGCGGAATCGGAATGCGGACAGTACGAGCCGCAGCCCCCTGACCAATAATCCAGTCCAATTCAAAATCTTCCATTGCAATATAGAGCATTTCTTCAATGGCTGGCTTTAAGCGGTGAATCTCATCAATAAAGAAAACTGTTCGCGGAGTAATTGTACTTAAGATGCCGGCAAGGTCTTTTGGCTTGTCCAGAGCGGGTGCCGAAGTCACCTTAAAATCAACTCCCAGCTCATGGGCTGTAATCTGTGCAAGAGTAGTTTTTCCAAGTCCCGGTGGGCCTATAAGCAGAAGGTGGTCGAGCGGTTCTTCACGCAATTTTGCCGCTTCAATAAAAGTTGAAAGATTTTTCTTTACGCTTTCCTGCCCAAGAAAATCCTTGAGCATGGTCGGACGCAGTTTATTATCCTGTTCATCATAGCTGTTCTTTAAATCTGCACGCACAATAGCCGAAAAATCAGCAGAAAAATCTTCTTCCTTCATAAAATTCATTATAACACATAAATCAGTATAATTTCTACAATGACATATTTTTCTTGACGGCTGATTTTTTCTCTTCCATAATGGAACAATGGAGTGTGTTATGAATTATAATCGTTTTTTTAATCCCAAAATCTTTTATCCAATTTTTATTCTAGTTTGCACCACCCTTTTTTTTAGCTGCGAAAATTTTCTTGATGGCGGTGACGTAAAAGAAGCAATCGATAAAGCAATCTATATTGCAAATAATGAATGCCCGGTGGCGACTGTAGAGCCAGTCTTTCAGGATGGCGGGCTTCCCAAAAACAGAGCCATTATAATTTCATTTACGAAATCTATGAATCCTTCTACTTTTAATGATAATTTCAAAATTGAAGATTCACAGGAAACTGATCTTAAAGAATACTTCTTAGAACCGGAATGGTATAACGACAATAAAGAAGTAAAAATTGCTGCAAATGAACGCCATCTAATAGATTTAGACAAAAAGGAAACTATGGACATTTTCGTAAAGCTTTCAAGAGCCTGCACCACTCCTGATGGTCTTCCAATAACTTCTTCTATAAATCATAAATATAGAATAAACAAACAAATTGATAACAAAGCTCCTGAATTTATTGAAATCGCCGCTAAAGTTCCATCAAGCTATATTTCTCGAAATGCAAGTGAAGCACCTCGCATTCTCAAAGAAGGTTGTCTTCCTGTAATTCTTCCAGAAACTGATGCAACAACAGAACAGATTGAAGCAGAAAAAGAAATTCTTAGCGTGAATCACATAAATACAAAATTTGATATTTATATTGAAGGAAGAGATAACGACAAAGGAAGGATCCGCGGTCATATAAAATATCACCAGCTTTACGATTCAATGGGAGAAGAAGTTCCAGCTGATGAAGAAGAAATTTATGTTAATTTAGAAAAGAATGAAAATGATGACAATTATACAGGAAAATACACAATCGATCTTTCCGATGAAAAATATTCTGATGGCCTTTATGAAATAAAAGTGACATTACAGGATTCTTACAATAAAGAAAGCAATGAGGTCAAGACTTATAATGTTGTTCGCGACACTATTTTTGCATACAGATCAAATACAAGATTTGGCTTATCATCTCCATTATATAGAATTGATATATCTGAAAACGCCACAAAAGAACAAATTGAAACGGGCTTAAGAGAGGGATGGCTTGACCCACATTATAACGATGGAGAATATGAATATCCTACAGCCAGAGATATCGAAGATAGACTTAATGATGTGAGCTTCAGTTTTCTTCCTAAAGACTCTTACTACAATTCAAAACTTACTGGTGAAAACTATTATGATGATTCAACAGACTACAAGTATTATGTTTTCTGGGGGCTAGATATTAACCACCTTACTCCAACGCCTGCTGAACTGATCAATCCTTATGAATGGGCAGCTTATGATAATAATTCGTATTGGTGTCCTTTACCAGAAGACTTTCATAATTTTGCAAACGACATAAAAAATCAAAATTGTAATATCATTATGCAAGCTAAAATTATAGATGGTGTAGGTAATGATAATTACATAACAATTCTCTATCCTAAAAAAATTGATTTCCATAATTATATCGTATCTTATGATGACAATAATTCTGAAAAGAGAAAAGTAGAACTCTTTTTTGAAGATATGACAAAATCTGATTATACAAAAATTGTAAATCTTCCAGATAGAAAGGTAAAACCAATATATCGTATTTTTTATGGCAAATTAAACAATGGAGACAATTCTGATTCAGAAAAAAATACAAAATTGCATAGAAATACAGCAGTTCCATTGGAAGAAGACCACTGGAGCGATATTTCAGACTTACACATTATCAACAACCTTGAACCAGATTCAAAATATGTTGTTTATGTGCAGGTAGAATACAAAACCGATTCTATGTTAAACGGACAATGGGTTGGAGAAACCTTTGGGCCTCTTTATAAGGTAATTGTTAACACAAGTCTATCTGGCAGCGTCAGCTTAGAAGCACCTGAATTTACATTCGATAAAGAATCTGCTGGTGTTAATACAGGACTTTTTGATGTAACTGTAAATATTTTAAATTTCGATGAAAATGTAAAATACGTTCCTTGTTACAGTACAGATAATGGACAAAACTGGATTTATTACAAATCTGAAACAGCAAATACTTTTACCTTTACAGTGACAAATCCATTACGAGCGCCATTTGAAAACGACTGGAACAAACCGGATTGGGATAAAACATCTTGGGTAGATGAATGGGGATATAACTGTGACAATGGCGATAATACCTACTTTGAAGCCGTAAAAGTATGTAAAGAAAAATATGGCTATCCTGATGTCTCTGCCAAAATAAAGCTTCTTGCAGTTAGTGATACAAAAACTGTCGAATCTGAAGTACAACCAATCTTCTTTTCCGAAAAGGATGACAATATTCCTCCTTTTATAACAAATAATGTTTCACAGCATGATTCCAGACTTTCCTATGATGGACGTTATTATCAATTTGATAATATTGTGCGTGAAGATGAAGGCCATCTTTCAGAATATTATAATTATTACTATGCTCCATATCAGGAATCTTGGGGTGATAACCTTTCTATTATGGAACCGGCAGAAATTGAAGCTCTTCCAGGTGGTATTGCTACATACAAATCAACAACCTATTATTATAATGGAGCAGCCTACGGTATTGATGCAGCAATACCAGTCTATGGACTTCCGGATGGAAAATATATGTTCTTTGCAAAAGTCACAGACACATACGGAAATTATGCATATATCACACTTGGAAAGGCAGATATTGGTACTTTCAAGAATAAGCTTTCTGTAAAATATGACCCTAAGAAAAATATGCTTATTTCAACACTTCCTATTGAAAGCGATGAAAATTTTTACAGAAATATGATTTATATTCAAGATTGCTGGCATGAAGACTCAAAAAAAGCAACTGTATGGACTATCGATGGTTATTATGGTTATTTAAATCAACTGCAAAATTGTGAAAAAACAATAGAAAACGGGAAAACTGTACTTCAAAATGATAATTCAAATGCAAAACCAGGAGATTTCATAATGATTGATTGGGATACAGATCCAGAACATGCAACAGTTATACCTATTGCCCCAAAAGAGTTACGCGGAAATTGTTTCTACAGAATCACAATGCAAGGCTTTAATGAAAATCCGTATAGCGAATCAAAAGGAAGAGGTGTTAACAGAAAGTATGGCCGTCCATATAGTGAATTTGACAGCACCCATCCTTATGAGAATGACCAGAAATATCTTTATACAAATAATATATCTAATTATGTAGAAGGTGAAACTGAATACGATTTGTGTACAGAAGAAACAGTCTCTAATACCATTTATTATTTTATTCCAACAACCTCAAATGACAGTAGTGTAAATGAAACGACTTTTGATAAAGACTATCTGAATGATATTAAACGCACTTTCTTTGCAGACACTGCTACTCCACGTTCTAATAAAGCTTATTTGGTAAATGTAATTGCATCCGAACGAGATTTGGGAGACGATGCAGATGAATGGGAGCGTCGTGGAAAACTGATAAAGAGTCACATGTATTTACCAGATAGAAATGGTAATGATATTACTTATGATAAGTTTGGAACCTTTGATTCTTCAGTTGCTGCCGATGATATGTACAATTCTCACGAAAAAGGTTTAGTTTACTATGTAGCCGTAGTTCATTTTGCAGACGGAAAAACTGCAATGTCTAATGTCTACACAATGCAGGGCTTCTAAAGCAAAGTAAAGTTCCGCCTAAGCCAGTTCAACAATTGCGCGGCGGAACAGAATATCTTCCCGCTCTTTCTGGCTCTTTCCGGTAAACGAACTATCGTTAGTTAGGCTTTCTGCAAGTTGGGCAACCTTCTGCTCGACAAGTTTTTTATCATAGCCCATGCTTGCAAGAGAGGTAACGACATCCTGATATGGGCCGGCAGCGGTTACGCGTACGACTGAAGAGCCTGAGTTCTCACTCAACTTGAGTTTTCCCTTCAAGGTCAAAATCATCTTACCGGCAGTCTTCTTTCCTACGCCCGGAATCTTTTCAAGCATTTCAAGGTCGCCGTTTTCCAAAACTTCCATCAGTCTGCCAGAAGAAACTGAACTCATAATTTTTACGGCACCCTTTGGCCCTACTCCATCAACCTTGAGCAAATCTAAAAACAAAGAACGCTCATCTGCACTGGCAAAACCATAAAGAGACATAAGCTGATCTGTATGCTGCAGCCAGGTGAAAATGCGGGCTTCGCTTCCAACCGGTGGAAGCATATCAAGATTAGAGTCTGGAACACACAAGTCCCACTCTACCCCGTTTGTATCTATAAAAACCTGTTTTGGAAATTTTCCTGTGATTATACCTGTGAGTGAATTGAACATAGAATTATTATAGAAGATATGCAACTCCTTGTGAAGATTAGATAATATGATAAAGTGTCATTGTCGAGCTTGCCCCGACAATCTATATCTCACCGTTGGGCACAGATTCCCGTGTCTAGCACGGGAATGACAAGGAATTTGAGAATAATTATCAATTTTAATTGACATTTTATTTGCAATTCGTATAATTTGAGAATCACTATCAAATTAGAGCGTACTCAAAATGCAGAAAGCAGCTTATAAAACAAAACAACAGGATTTACTTTTTTCTTATCTTAAAGAAATGCAGGGAAAACATTTTACAGCAGAAGATGTACGAACTCATTTTGAAGAAAAAAAGATTTCCATTGGAATTGCAACAATTTACCGTCAACTTGAAAAACTTGTTGCAGAAGGCAAAATCCAGAAATATTTTATTGATGATCATTCAGCTGCCTGTTTCGAATACGCTGGAGAAAACTGCAATTCTAACGAACAGCACTTCCATTTAAAATGTGAACTCTGTGGCCGGCTTATTCATCTTGAATGCGAAGAACTTGAAGAACTTGGCGGTCATCTTAAAGCAGAACACGGCTTTGTGATTAATCCGCTGCGTACAGTTTTTTATGGTGTATGCACAGACTGTCTTTGTAAGAAAGAAAAAGAGGACGAAGATGAAGAATAATTCAAAACGTACTCGCCAGCTTTGTCTTACAGCGATTCTTATTTTCCTTTCTCTTTTTGCCGCTATTCTGTTTGAAGCAAATCATAAAGGACACGAAACAAACTGTCATGAAGAAAACTGTCCAATATGTTTTGTCCTTCAGATTATTCATAATACCAATAAACAGACTGCCCCTATACAGCTGATATCAGTTGAGTTTTCAGCTTTTAACTATATAAATCTTTTCGTTATTTCTGCCCTTCTCCTTGCTCCTGCAACACTCGTAAAGCAGAAGATTAAACTTGTGATTTAAATTTCCTTACGTCATGCTGCGATAAAGCTGTCATGCTGAACTTGTTTCAGCATCCAGTAACAAGATCCCGAAACAAGTTCGGGATGACAAAAAAGGAATAGAAACAATCATGAAACAAAATAATAAAAAACCCGTAGTCCTTATCACAGGCTACTTAGGATCAGGAAAAACAACTTTACTCAATAACCTGCTTCGTCAGGAAAAACGCCGCGTTGCTTTAATTGTAAATGATATGGGAAGCATTAACGTAGATGCTGAGATTCTTAAAAAAAATGGCTCAAATGTAACAGAATGTCCTATGTTCGAGCTTCAGAACGGCTGTATCTGCTGTACCCTGCGTGAAGAGTTTATTCAGCAGATTGAAAAAATCTCTAACCTCGATACAGTTGACGTAGTATTTGTTGAAGCTTCAGGAATCTCTGATCCTGGTGCTGTATCTGCCAGCTTCCTCGCTTACGAAGAAGATAATCCTGACACAAACGTTTATCTTACTTCAGTTGTTACTGTAGTTGATGCAGACAGAATCTACCGCGAGTTCTTGGACGAGCTCAAACAGAAGGCTGACAAAAATTCAACCGACGAAAACAATCTCACCGCAGAAGAAATCTCTACCCTCATTGTAGACCAGATTGAATTCTGCAATTTTATCGTCCTCAATAAATGCGACCTTTTGAACGAAGAACAGCTTAAAGAAGTTGAAGCAATCATCCGCGACTTCCAGCCTCGTGCTCCAATCTTCCACAGTGTAAACGGAAACATCGACATCGATCAGATTACCACAACAGAGCCTTTTAACTACGAACAGATTGATTCATCTTCTGCAATTCAAAAAGCCATCAACAGCTTGAACGAGCCTAACCGCGCAACTGAGGGATGTACCGGTGAATACGGAATCTCAAGCTTTGTGTTTGAAGAAAAAAGACCTTTCAACCGCGAACGCTTTATGAATTTTGTAAACAACAATTATCCAAAGGAGCTTATCCGCGCAAAGGGCTACATCTGGTTTTCCGATGCAGATGCCAACGTGCAGCTTTTTGAGCAGGCCGGCCGCAATTCTTCGGTGATGACCGTTGCCTACTGGATAGACGCTCTGGAAGAAAAACAGAAGCAGGAATACCTCGAATACAATCCCGACTTAAAAGAAGCCTGGGATGAGGAATTCGGCGACCGGCTAAATCAGCTTGTAATTATTGGCAAGGGATATAATAAAGAAGCAATCACGGCAGCTCTTAAGAGCTGTCTTGATGAAAAGGCTATTGCTTAGGTTCTAGGTAGTAAAGGGGGGGAAGTCTCCCCCTCGCTCCAGCCCGCTTCGCGGTCTTACGCTACCCCCTCTGCGGGGCTCAAGCGCCGCCCCGCAACGCCTGGCTTTATCTAACGAATCAATTGAAAACAAGGAGTTTTAATATGAAAAAAATATTTTTAATACTTGCAGTTTTTTCTGCACTCACAACATCCGTTTTTGCCGCAAAAGCAAAAAAAACAGATAAGAACAACAAACTCAAGGTAGTTACCACAATCTTCCCGGAGTATGACTGGGCAAGAGAAATCATTGGTGACAATGCAAAGAATGTTGAACTCACCCTTCTTCTTGGAAACGGTGTAGACCTCCACTCTTATCAGCCGTCTATTCAGGATATCGCAAAAATCTCAACAGCAGATATCTTTATCTACGTTGGTGGAGAAAGTGACGGCTGGGTAAAAGATGCCCTTAAAAATGCAAAGAACAAAAATATGAAGGTTATCAACCTCATGGAAACTCTGGGCGACAAAGTAAAAGCCGAAGAAATAAAAGAAGGTATGCAGGCCGAAGAGGAAGAAGAGCACGAACATCACCACGATGGCGACCACCACGATGATGACGAAGACGAAGATTATGATCACGACCACGAAGCAGAAGATCATCATCACCACCATCACGATGACGAGGATGAAGTTGAATACGATGAGCACGTATGGCTTTCTCTCAGAAATGCAAAAATCTTAAGTGCAGAAATCGCTAATGCTCTCTGCGAAAAAGATTCTGCGAACGCCACAGCTTACAAGGCAAACCTCGCTTCTTACACAGCCTGCCTCGACTCACTCGACGCAAAATATGCCGCAGTTGTAAAAGCTGGCAGCAAGAAGACAATTCTCTTTGGCGACCGCTTTCCATTCCGCTACCTGGTAGATGACTACGGTCTCGACTACTTTGCGGCCTTCGTAGGCTGTTCAGCAGAAACAGAAGCCAGCTTTGAAACAGTAATCTTCCTTGCAAAAAAAGTGGATGAACTTGGTCTAAACTCTATACTCAAAATTGAATCTGGAGACGGAAAAATTGCACGAACCATCGTACAGAACACACAGAAAAAGAATGCAAAAGTTCTTACACTGGACTCAATTCAGTCTACAACCTTAAAACAAGCAAAAGCCGGAACTACATATCTTAAAATTATGGAAGAAAATCTTGTAGTTCTCGCAGAGGCTTTGAAATAGTAAGATTGTCGGGTCAAGCCCGACAATGACACGACTATCTTGAATAATGCAGGTGTGTAATAGCACCTGCCAGCGCATCGGCCGCATGGTCGGGCTTAGGCTCAGTTTTTAAACCAAGCAGTATTTTAACATAACGCTCAACAAGTTCCTTGTCGGCAGAGGCAGTCCCCGTGACTGCCTGTTTTATTTGATTCGGCTGGTATTCGCCAAGCTTAATATTGTGCTGGGCAAGACAAAGTGTAACTACCCCACGAGCCTCTGCCACTCCCATTGCAGAAGTTACGTTACGTGCAAAATAAAGAGTTTCCATTCCAGCCTCATCCGGCTGAAATTCATCAATCACAGCACAAAGACGACTGTAAATAGTCAGGAGCCGTTCTCCGTGAGGCTGGTCAGCTTTAGTTGTAATGCAGCCATAACTAACCATGCGGTATCGCCCATCACAAAAATCCACCACACCAAAGCCAGTATTGGCAAGCCCCGGGTCTATACCAAGAACACGAATCACCCGGCGAACCTTTTGAGAACTTTTATTCTGTTCATTTCCCGGAAGGGAATTAAAAGACTTGTCGTTGTTTATCATAAAAAGAATTTCTCACAGAGAGCACAGAGGTCACAGAGTCAATCATAAAAATATCAATCTCCGTTACCTCTAAAGCTCTGTGAGGAATTTTACTCAAAAAAAATCCGCTCCTTACCGGAACGGATTTTCACAATCACAGAAGATTAATTACTCTTCTGGCTCAAAGTCATCTGGATATTCAGCTGTGTGGTATACGTTCTGAACATCGTCATTATCTTCAAGACGGTCAATAAGACGCTGAACCTTAGCAGCAGTATCCTTATCAACCGGAGTATAAGCATCTGGAACCATTCCTACATCAGCAGAAAGTGTTTCATAGCCCTTATCCTGAAGAGCTTCAGCAACAGCAGTAAATGCATCTGGAGTTGTAGTTACAGTGATTACACCGTCTTCGTTTACGATATCATCAGCACCAGCTTCCAAAGCAACTTCCATTACTTCGTCTTCGTTTACCTTTTCAGCATCAAGTTCGATAGTACCCTTTCTCTGGAACATACGAGATACAGAACCAGAAGTTCCAAGGTTACCACCATTCTTTGTAAAGATGTTCTTAACATCAGCAGCTGCACGGTTCTTGTTATCAGAAAGAACTTCAACCATTACAGCAACTCCGCCAGGAGCATAACCTTCGTAGAGATACTCTTCGTATGCTGCTCCGCCGTCTTCACCAGTACCCTTTTTGATAGCACGTTCGATGTTATCTTTAGGCATGTTAGCAGCACGAGCCTTAATAATTACAGTTCTAAGACGAGGGTTAGAGTTAGGGTCTCCACCGCCCATACGTGCAGCAATAGAAATTTCCTTAATAAATTTGGTAAAAATCTTACCACGCTTTGCATCGGCCAAACCCTTTGCATGTTTAATGGTGGCCCATTTACTATGTCCTGACATTAGGAACTCCTTGTATATTATAGAATACTAATTTTATCTATTTAAAATATCACAAATTAAATTTTTATTCAATATTTTCTTCCAAAATCAGAATATACCCTTTATAATAGAAGAAAGAGAGAGAAATCTACTACAACGAGGTATCTATCATGAACGACATCAGCATTACATTTATAAAAGACGAAAAAGAAATCACTAAAAAACTGGTTCCATACGGCACACCTGTTTCTGTAATTACAGGAAACTTTGGAATTCCAGATAGAGAAATTTACGCAGTAAGAATCAGCAACGAAATCTGTCCGCTGGATATGCCGCTTACTTATGATGCGGTACTTGAACCTGTTATTGCAAAATCAAAGGATGGAGCTGCCGTTTACCGACGTTCACTCTGCCTTATGCTTGCAGCAGCTGCTCACAATCTTTTTCCAAAGGCCCGCCTTCTTGTAGGCCACAGCCTTGGTTACGGATACTACTACACTCTGGAAGGAGCAAAAAAAGTTACCGACAAGGAAATCAAACAGCTCACTGCCGAAATGCAATCTCTTGTTGAAAAGGATATTCCTATCACAACAGAAACAATTCCTTATGCAAAAGCTGCTGAACTCTTTGAAAAACTCAACCTTGTAGAAACCCGCAAGCAGATTAAGTACAACTGTACTCCAACAATTAAGATTAATACGATTGGTGATTTTTCTGATTTATACTTTGGGCCACTCGTTCTTTCTACAGGAGTTTTGAAGACCTTTGAACTTATGAAGTATGGAGACGGCTTCCTGCTCCGATTCCCTAAATCTTCTGATCCGGACAAGCTTACCCCATTTGTTGACCAGCCTAAACTCTTCGAAATTTATAGTAAGTACAAGGAATGGGGAAAGAGAATGAACGTAACCTCTGCCGCTTCCTTGAACGAACTGATTGGAAAGCGAAAGATTAACGACTTTATCGAAATCACAGAAATCTACCAGCAGAAAAATATTTCAAAGATTGCTTCTCAGATTGTAGATAAAAAAACAGTTCGCGTAGTTTTGATTGCAGGCCCTTCTTCTTCGGGAAAAACTACTTCGGCTAAAAAACTGGCCCTCGAGCTTCAGGCTATGGGCTACCAGCCAAAGGTTATCAGTTTGGACTGCTACTATGTTGGCCACGACAAAACGCCGCTGGATGCTGATGGAAAGCCAGATTACGAATGTCTCGAAGCTCTGAACATTGAGCTTTTGAACAACCAGCTTGTTGATTTGTTCAATGGTAAAGAAGTTACTATTCCAAGCTACGACTTCCACACAGGAACTTCATATTTTGAAGAGAAGAATAAATTACGCCTTGCAGAAAATGAGATTCTCATTCTCGAAGGAATCCACGGCTTGAACGACAAGCTTACTCCAAAGGTTGCTCCAGAGCTCAAGTTTAAAATTTACCTCTCTGCCCTCACCCAGCTGAACCTTGATGACCACAACCGCATTTCTACCAGCGATAACCGACTTATCCGCCGCATTGTCCGCGACAACAACTTCCGCGGAAAACCTGCAGCAGGAACAATTGAAATGTGGCCAAGCGTTCGCCGCGGTGAAGAGCTTCACATCTTCCCATTCCAGAACAATGCAGATGCAGTTTTGAATACAGCATTGGATTATGAACTTTCGGTACTTCGAGTTTACGCAGCACCACTGTTGCGCCAGGTAACTCCAATGGAAAAGGAATATGCCGAGGCAAGAAGACTTCTCCAGTTCCTCGAGAACTTTGCAACAATCTCGCCAAGCGCAGTACCACCACGCTCGATTATAAGAGAATTTATTGGGGGAAGTGCATTTAAGTATTAAGCACATCATTAGAGGACAATGATGTTACACATCATTGTCCTCTAATTTAAGAAAAATCATTATAAATATAATTAAAAAAAGAAATTATTATGAAAAAAAAGTTTAATTCATTTATTTACATTTTTATTTGTTTATTGTTTATCGGATGTCAAAAAGAAGTACCACAGTCTTATTCAATTACTATTGACAGTGAAATTATAAACGGCTCAATAACATCAGATAAAACTTCAGCATCTAAAGGCGATATGGTTACACTTTCATTTTTTCCTGATGAAGGTTATACATTTTCCTATGTGAATATTACTGCCCCTGGATATTTATTACATTTAACAGAAACTACAGAGAACACTCTGTCATTTACAATGACAGATCAGTCAGTTGTTATCCATGCAGTATTTTCAAAAATCCCTTATAAAATTTCAATTGATAGTACTATCGAAAATGGTTCCATTAAATCAAGCAAAAGCTGGTCAACTTTAGGCGAACAAATTATCCTTACTGCAACTCCTGCAGAAGAATACGAATTAAAAACAATTACAGTATTAGATTCACTCAATAATAATTTAACTTTAGAGGGTTCGGGAAATACCAGAAGTTTTATAATGCCAAATAGTGATGTAAATGTATCGGGAAGTTTTGAAAAACTACCCGATACAAAAGCTCCTGGAAACATAATCAATATTACAAAAGAAGAGGAACATGATTCATCTGTGGCCTTCACATGGACAAATCCGAAAGATGAAGATTTATATGAAATCTTAATTAAATATAAAAGACAGAGCAGTACAGAATATAATGAAATAAAACTGTCAGACGATGAATTAAAAGCTCAGAAATATACACTTACTGGCTTAACAAATAATTATTATTATGATGTTTATATATATTGTATTGATTTTGCAGGAAATGTAAGTTCTGGAGTTTTTATTCAAGTTATTACAAATGATACTACTCCTCCATCACCGGTTACAAATGTTACAGCAGAAGCTTCTCATCGTACTGTACGCTTAACCTGGAATAATCCAAAGGAGGAAGATTTATATCAATTTCGTGTTGAATATATTGATCCACAGAATAATTTGAACTCTAAATTGTTTACAGTTACATCTGAAGAACGCGAATCTGGCATTTCGATTAATTATATAAATAACTTACAGAATAATGTGGAGTATGAATTTAAGATTTATTCAATTGATTATTATAATAATGAAAGTAAACCTTATATAATAAAAGCAACACCTATTTCTGTTTATCGAATTAGAAATGAACAAGATCTGAAATATTTTCTTGATTATGATTATAAGGATGTTGAAGAAGGTATTATAGAAAACGATATTGCTTTTACAGAACAAGTTGTATGGAGAGAATATAACCACACACTTAATTTGAATTCTCATACTCTTACCTTTGAAAATGTCGTACCTTTTAATATGCAAAATTATGCTAATGATGAACATCAATATGATTTATGTATAACAGATAAAAGCGAGACTAAAGGGGGTAAAATTTATCATGCAAAAAATGGTTCGATTTTTCATTTAAATGGAAATAATCTTAGGCTTTCAAATATTTCAATTATTGGAAAAGACATTTATTCTATTATTGATAATGGAAATACTCACAATAAAGGTGGTTCTATCATAATTGAAAACTGTAATATTAGATTGGAAAGAGAAGATACATATTTGGCATCAAGCGACAACTTTTCAACCGCAGTTATCAGGCATTGTGGTAAAGGAATAAAAATATCAAACTCAAACATTTCAGTATATAACGCAGCTTATATTATTTATGCGGTAAATAACGATGACTCAGTGACTGAACTTTCTGGAGGAAAATACAATATAGAAATAACAAAGCTTTCTTCTTCTAATAGTACTTCAGAAAAATTGAATATCGGTGCTTTTAATGTAACTGATTTATTAGTTGATGGTAAAACTGAAGTCAATGTAAGTATAAAAAACATAGAGAATCCTGGTTATTTATTTTGTATAAAAGGTTATAACGTTACAATCAATGATGGTCTTTTTCTTGTTGATAATAATTCTTTAAATATTCAACCTGTTAGTATTTATGTAACGAAAGAATTACATCTGAATAATGGCAAATTGACAGCAAAAGGAACAAACGCTGTTAATTTACTATACGATAAATATGCAAGTATTTATAATGCATCAAATACTAAATGGGAAAGAGGAAAAATTACATCAACAAATATGTCAGATTTTGAATCTTTCATCAAACCTGTTGTCTTAGAAAATCATTCTGTTGAAGAAGAATAGTTTATAACAGGATAAAGATTATAACTATTTAATCATCTTATTTTTGACTTCATCGAGGAGCTCAGCCTCCTCGTAATCGGCAGCTTGCTTCCAATCGGCAAGCTGCTTTTCTTTTAACTTTTCGAGAGCGGTTGTTTTTTTCATGCATTCGCGGAGGACTTCGCGTTTTTGTTCTGAGACTATTTTTGCCTGAGTCAGTTGTTTTAAAAGTTCTTCTTTCTGATATTCAAGCAGATTGTTATACTGGCTTTGTGCCATTACATCTTGAAAATCCTTAGAACCTTTCATCTGAGCTTTTACTGCGGCATAGTTCTGAGCTATTGTTTTCAGATTTTCATTTATTTCGGTTTCAACGGCTAAAGCCTTGGCGAGTTCACCTTCGGCCTGTTCTTTTTCGAAGTTGCGGTATTCGAGGACTTTCTGTAATTCAAAAACAAATTTCTTTGCCATATGGATTGCTTCGCTGCGCTCGCAATGACGAGGCCATTTATCACTTCTCTGCCACTCGAAATGACGCTAGGCTTCCGTTTGCTTAATACTATCTGTAATTTGGGCAGTGTATGGAATATCTAACGCTGGTGCTTCTACATATTCAGTTTCCGGAATCTCAATTCCTGTAAGAGCCGACAGTTTCTGTAGAGTTTCATTCATTGGACACGGCTCGTATTCTTCCTGTTTGAGGAATTCTTCTATTTCCATATGCTTGTCAATTGCCTGATCAATTTCAGGATTATTACCCTTCTGATAGATTCCCGCAGTAATCATTGTTTCATTATCTGAATAGCAGGCCATCCAGCTGCGTAGTTTACCAACAGCCTTTCTAGTCTGAGCTCCACTCACTCTTTTTGACAAACGCGAAATAGACTGCAAAATATCAATTGCCGGATAATGGTAAGCCTGAGCTAACTTACGGTTCAGAACAATATGACCGTCCAGAGTTCCTCGAACCTTATCTGTAATAGGCTCATTCATATCATCTCCATCAACAAGAACTGTATAGAAGGCAGTAATTGAACCTTTTTGATTTGTACCTGAACGTTCCAGCAGCTTTGGAATCATATCAAATACGCTTGGCGGGTAGCCCTTCTGTGCAGGAGGCTCACCGTTTGCAAGTCCTATTTCTCGCTGGGCATGAGCAAAACGGGTAACTGAATCCATCATCAGCATAACGTCTTTTCCCTGGTCGCGGAAATATTCAGCAACTGCTGTACAAACCTGTGCGGCACGGAGACGGCAGATT
>CAMNIU010000221.1 GCA_946540605.1 uncultured Treponema sp. | reverse complement strand
GAAGCGGTCTTCAAGTTCCTTATAATCTTCTTTAGCAATAAGTTCTTCAACTTCCTTGCTGAATCTTTCATCTTTTTCTGCGGCAATGTAAGCTTTTGCACGCTTTAAGATTTCTTCTTTTTCCATTTATAGCTCCTGTATTGAATTATTATACAAATTTATTTATTTTTTGTCATTTAATAGATTGCTTCGTCGCTGCGCTCCTCGCAATGACGTCATTGCGAGCCGTAGGCGAAGCAATCTATTTGTCTGCTTTCTTAATAAGCTCAGTCTCCCACTCAAGCAGTGCCTTTTCCATATCAGGTTTGTCGCCTTTTACGTCGCACATAATGCGGAAAACAGGCTCTGTACCGCTTCCACGCATCCAGATAAAGGCAACAGGTTTTGAATCTTTGTCCTTGAAAAGGATTTTTAGTCCGCCTTTTTCTGATTTTGAAAAGTCTTTTACACCGCAGGTCTCAACAGTTCCCTTAGTTATAACTGCATCCCAAGACTCTATGTCATATTTTTTCTTGAGGTCAGCTGATTTTTTCTTCCAGTCTGCTTCAAAAGCTTTCTGGAATGCAGCCTTAAGTTTTGTATGGTCTGTTGTTTTAACTTTTAGGACTGCCCGTGGTTCTGAAACTCCAGTTGTTGTATATACCGGAAGAGATGCAATTACATCGCTGAGTGTAAATTCAGGATTATATTTCTGACCTGATTTTGTACACCACATTTCATACAATCCGCTTTCTCTCATCATCAAAAGCTTGATGAGGGCGAAAATTGTATTAAGCGGGTCGCGTACGGCTGCAGGGTAAGTAATTGTTCCACCGTTTGAACCTTCTCCAAGAATGCGGACTGTGTAACCTTGAGAACGTTTTTCCCTTGCCAGGTTTACGACATTTGCTTCACCAACTTCAGCTCGGAAAACTTCTGCTCCAAGAGCTGAAGCGATTTCATTAATTCGCATTGAAGTTGGACAGTTAACAACTACAGCAGGCTTAAAGTCTTTTTCTTCTCCATGCTGCCAGATAGAATAGGTAAGTTCTGCAAGAACGGAAAGACTGAATACTTCCTGAGCCTTTAATATAACAGCTTTATTCAGCTTTTCATCCCAGTAAACAATATTACCGCGGTCGCCATCGCAATCCGGCATATATCCCAGAACAACTTCACTGTGTCCTTCTTTATGTAGACGTTCCATTTCTGCTGCAACGTGAACAAGATTCTCAGCTTCCGGAATAATTTCATGTGCAATTTCAAAATCATTTATTGAATAGAAGTTGATTTTGCGTTCCTTAAAGAAATCACGGTCAATGCTTTGATTACGAGAACTTCCATTAAAGTCGCATACAACTCCAAGTGGATTTTGTGCAATAAAGGTATCAAGCATTCCAAAGAAATCAGCCTGATATTCTTTATTATCAGTTCCAGTAATTGTTTCATTTGCAAAGTTTTTGTAAGCAGAAAGTGCATTATGCTTTGAACTGTCTTTAACTTCATAAACGGCCTTTAGCTCGGAAGTAGTGCAGGAATAGGCTTTTTTTACAGCTTCTGCAACTCCATTGTCATCTGCAAGTCGTTTAAGAAAATCATCAACTAATTTTTTATTTTCCTGTGCGCAAAGAACTCCACCATCGTTTGTTCCAAATTTAATTCCGTTATGACCTACCGGATTATGACTTGCAGAAATGTAAATAAAGCCGTCGAGTTTTTTTGCATAAGCCATAATCTCTGGAGCTGAAGTAACCGCGCTGTACTGGAGAATTGCTCCATTTTTTACAAGGGCATGAATCATTGCATCTGCAAGAGCCGGGCCTGTCGGGCGTGCATCAATACCCAGTGCAATAACAGGGGATTCCTGTCCGCTTATCTTGCTGATGTAATCAAAAAAAACATCTGCCGCAATTACGGCAATGCTTCTGTCAGTGTCTGTAATTTCAGGATTTTTATCCTGCTCGTCTCCGGATGCTGCAAAAACCTTACGCCAGCCGGATGCTGACAAAATCATATTATGTTCCAAGTTCTACTCCCATTAAACTTAATTATACTATTTTAACACGGAAATGAGTATTTAACAAATTTTCTTGAGTAAGGAAAATATTTTTTTTCTTCTGTTATTTTATAATGATGTTATAGTTGAGCTGTTTTACATTACCAAGCGTGTCAGAAATTGAAAGACCAAGAGTTGCACGTCCTGGAGTAAACATTACCTCACCCAGTAACTGTAAATCATTGTTCGGAAAAATATCTGCATCTGTGTATTTCTTTTTTCCGATGATACACAGTTTGTTGTTTTCCTGTGTAATCATATCATATGAAAGCTGATCTACAATTACACCATTTATTGAAACTGAAGTTTTGTAAGGAGCCGCTATAGGGTTTCGCTTAAAATATACCTTATAAAGTCCCGAATTATAGGTTTTATAAACGTTAATGTCGTAAAAATCATTATTTTTACTGCCAATCATAATGCCTGTAAGTGAAAGAGGCATTTCTTCTTCTGCACGTGGCATAAGAACTTTTGGATTGATTGCAGATTTATTCTTTGCATCAATAATCTGAAATTCAAGATTTCCATGATTTTCCTGAAAACCGGAATTTCCACTTGAAGCAATAATTGCACCACCATCAACAGAACGTTCATTTTCATTTTTTAAAGTGAGGGTTTGTGCATCAAGATTTCCGTATACTGAAATCAAATCATCATTATGTGAAAGAATAACAGCAGTACCGAGTGTTGAAGGGAAAAAATCAGAATCATCTGAATTTTCTGTAAGAACGGCGATAATATATCCATCTTCTGCAGCTCTTACTTCTTCCGGTTCTGAAAAAATAATCGAAGTGCTTAAAATGCCGCCACGGTTCTGTCCGAAATAGGAATTAAAGGAATCTTTTGTAACATCAGCCTGGGGCCAGTCAAAACAGAATGCAATAGATGTGATGAGAAGGAAAGCTGTTGAAAGTAATTCTTTTTTCATTTCTGACCTCTTTATTCTCTTGTAACCTGGATTTTTGAAATTGAATTATCTTTACCAAGATAAATGTTATTGTCTGCTGCATGAAGGAAAGCTGAATCAGCTGTAAATGAGAATGCCCCTTCAAGTGTATTAGTATTATCAATTACAGATACTGTGTACGTATTTTTTTCTTTTCCTAAAAGAAGGGTAAGATCATCAGTTTCTTCAATTGAAATCAGTTTGTCTTTTATCGAAAGAGTCTGCTCGGCTTTTGTTTCTAGGTCATAGATTCCAAGTCCTCTATAGAAGTTATAGAAAACTCTTTTTCCGTCCTTACTAAAATGTACGATTGTGCGGTAAGGAGAATCATGATCAAAAAACTTATGATAAACAATTTTCTGTTGATTTTCCTCTCGATGTGACAAAACAAATCGCTGATGGTTATGACCAGAAATTGAGGCAATGTACTGGCCGTCTTCAGAAATATCAAGGCCAAGAATTACAGGGTAATCGCTTCCTCCTGGTGCAAAATCAATTTCGGTAGCACCATTTTCATTATTTAATACTTTGATAGTTCCGTTTGAAAGACCTACTGCAGTGTAGTTTTCTTTAGCCGCAAATGCTGTAATAGGGAAGGTCCCTTCAAAAGTCCAGATGATTTTTCCTGTATCAGAGCATTTTGAAAAAGAACATCCGCCTGGGAGAAAAACATAAATAAGATTATCCTTAAAATATGGAAATCCGCTTGCTTCAATTACACCAGCTTTTGTTCCATCAGTATTATAAAAATCAGTATTTTTTGCTTCGGAATCGTAGACAGCAAAATAAGAATCAGAAATAGAAACTTTTGAAGGAAATGTTTTATAGAGAGAAATGTTTCCATCTTCATCAAAATAACCAAGGGTTTGACCAAGATGAAAAGCTGATTTTTGCTTAGTTTCAGAATTATTTATAACAGGATTAGCTGTGCTGATTTTCCAGACTGGAGTAAAACTGTATTCCTTATTAAGAGGTTTTACAGCAAGAATTATATATATGATTGAAATAAAAAGAATTAAAAATAAAGCAAGACCAATATGTTTTTTTTGTTTCATTTTTCCATTTTAACCGAAAAAAGGTATTTTATCAATTATATAAAAAAAACGATAATTTATGGTCACGATCGTAGTTCAAAAAAGTACTGAGACAACATCATCCCCGTTGGCTCAGTGCTTTTTTGAACGTGAGATTGTGACCATTAAGACACAATTATTATATATTGACAAAATACCGCAAAGTATGCAAAATATTACATAGATTTCAAACGAAATGATTAAAAAACTGTTAAAAAATGAGGAAATTAAATGGAAGACGATATCCTTACAATTGAAGAAGTTGCAAAATATCTTCGTGTATCAGACAGAACTGTTTATGATTGGGCCCAGAAGGGTGAGATTCCTGCCGGAAAAATCGGAACTGTATGGCGTTTCAAAAAATCAGAAGTAGAAAACTGGGTAAATGCCCGCCTTTCATCTGATTCTGTAAAGCAGGCTGAGCAGACAGTTCAGGTAAGAAACATTCTTTCTCCTGACCGCATTGTTTTTATTAATCAGACAACAAAACATGATGCACTTGTACAGTTAGCTGATGTTCTTGCAACAGCTCCTCAGGTAAAAGATGGTCCGGAATTGACTCAGGAAATCCTTAAACGCGAAGAGCTTATGTCTACAGCAATTGGTCGTGGTATAGCTATTCCTCACGTTCGTCTTTCTTCTGTAACAGACCTTGTAATGGCAGTTGGTGTTTGCCGCAAGCCTATTGCAGACTTCCAGACAATTGATGATCAGCCGGTTAATCTTCTCTTTATGATTGCCGCAGCATATAATCAGCATTCATATTATCTTAAGACAATTTCTCATTTTAGCGCTAAATTCAAGGATAAAGACCTTCGCGATGCAATGCTTAGCGCATTGAACGAAAAAGAAGTGTACGATCTTTTGATTAAAGCCTAACTAGTAAAAGCTTACTGGTATCCATTTTGTTCTATCCGCGTGATCCTGGGAAATCATACCCCAGGTTACGTGGGCTGTTGTCTCTCCAAATAAATATTCCCGACCATTTTCCATTGTAAATGTTTGTCCCGGTGCTGGAATATCTGTTACTACTACTGCATGTGAGTATTCCCGGGAAATCAAAATAGCTGTATCAATTCCAGTATAATTCAATAAAGCGCTTACAAGCATACTGCGGCTGTCGCAGTCACTTCCGGTTCCAGAAATTGCTGCTGGAAGACTTGTAAAATCTGATTCATTTTTTGATTTTGCACGCTCATAGCTGAAGTTTTGTACCCAGGTTAGAAGCGTCTGTGCATATTTTATATCTGCTTCTTCATGATATTTCAGTTTAAGTTCTGGATAAACTGCGTTGTAAACATCAGCGGCAGTCTGTTCGAGACGGCCTGCATTGTCCCGGTAAATCATTCTGTAATAGCGCTGCCAGGCTTCTTTCCAAAGTTTATGATTTGCATAAAGATTTAATACGGCATATTCAAGATCTACAACAAATTTTGAAGCTTCTAAATCCACTTTATCAATAGTAGTTTTTATCTGTTTTCCACCTATATTCAAGGCTATAGCTTTTTTCCCTTCTGGTGGAAATGCATAGCTTGTAATAATTCCAGGCTTGTTTTGTAAATTTTCATCAATACAAAGAGAATTTAATGTAGAAATAATAAACTGTTCGCAGCCATTCTTATCTGAAGGTGCATAACATAAAAGAAGAACATAATATCCGCTGTGTCTTACCGGAGCTGTTATTGCCCAGCCAGTATATGAAGTATCAATTACCATAGAAAAATTACTGATTCCGCAGGTTTTTCCGCTCCAGGTAAAAGAATCAGTGTCTCCTTTTGCACTAAGTTTGGTAAGATTAGTTTTTAATACCTCTTTTGCAGATTTTGCCTCCGGGTCAGAGGTAATTTTCATAATTAAAGTAACTGGAATATTTGGATGGGAAAAAACGTAAGACATTCCATCTTCAGTGTAATCAGAAATTTCAAAACCTTCTGGTACATCAAGAGAAAATCCGAAGTCTCTGTCGGTAATTGGTTCGCTGAATGAAAATGTTGCAAATGCAAAAAATATAAATGAAAGTGCAAAAAACTTTTTAAGTGTACAAAATCTTGCCATTTTAATTTGCCTCCGTTATGATTATCGGATGAATATGATTCCTGTTATATATGAGAATGATGAAATATTTATTATAGATAAACCTGCTGGTCTTGCTGTTCAGGGAGGGCAGGGAGTCGTACATTCTGTAGACCGTGATTTTGCCGAACAGTCCGGACAAAAGGTATACCTTGTACACAGGCTGGATAAAGATACATCGGGACTTATGGTTGTTGCTAAAAATCCGGTTGCTGCAGGAAAATGGACAAAGTTGATTGGTTCAAAAATCGTAAAAAAAGAGTATGTCGCTTTGTGTGCAGGTAAAATGCCTTCAAAAAGCGGAGTGATTCGTGAAGATGTCGTTCAGCATGGAGACAGTAAGTCTGCTGTAACTCATTATCAGGTAGAAAAAGAATGGACTGTACCTTATGAAACTGAAAATGGAATAGACGAGATCCCTTTGTGTCTTATAAAACTTCAGCTGGAAACAGGACGTATGCACCAGATTCGCATTCATCTTGCCAAAAATAATTGCCCGATAGCAGGCGATGACCAGCACGGAAATTTTAAAATGAATAAACTGTTGAAAAAAGTTTGTAAAATTAAACGTTTGCAGCTTGCAGCAGTTCGCCTGACGATTCCTTTGGAAGAAGGTGAAAGAGTATTTGAAGTTTCCACACCTTTTGTTATGTAATATGTATGACGAATAGACTTGGAACAAAAAAGGGCTAAGACAACATCATCCCCGTTGGCTTAGTCCTTTTTTGGGCCGAGTCTATGTGTATTGTTTACTGAAATTTACATATATGATATAATAGAAGAATGAGAAAACTTCATAATATTCTTATCACTGGTGGAGCTGGATTCATCGGCTCAAACTTTATCCATTATCTTTTTGGAATGTCCTCAGCAGAGGGAAATCTTTTTAATGATTCAAACTTTGACGGTACAGTAGTAAACGTAGACTGTCTTACATACGCAGGAAATCTTGAATCTTTGAAAGACATTGAAGAGAAGTTCGGCGGAAAACGCTACTTCTTTGAAAAAGTTGATATCTGTGACCGTGAAAATATTGAACGCATTTTCAAGCAGTATGATATTGATACAGTAATTCACTTTGCGGCAGAAAGTCATGTAGACCGCTCAATTCTAGGCCCGGAAGCTTTTATGAAAACAAACGTAATGGGAACCTTTACATTGCTTGATGTTGCAAGAAACTACTGGAAGAAAGAAGACGGCAGCATCCGTGATGACGTACTTTTCCATCATATTTCAACAGATGAAGTATACGGTTCTCTTGGTGAAACAGGATACTTCCGCGAGGATACTCCTTATGATCCACGCAGTCCTTATTCTTCATCAAAAGCATCTTCTGACCACGTTGTAATGGCTTATTTCCATACATATGGCCTGCCTATCACTTTGTCTAACTGTACAAATAACTATGGTCCATACCAGTTCCCTGAAAAACTGCTTCCTTTGATGATTTCTAACATCCGCGATGGAAAGAACCTTCCTGTTTACGGAAAGGGAGACAATATCCGCGACTGGATTTATGTAGAAGACCACAACCGTGCTGTATGGCTCATTGTAAATAAAGGTGTAACCGGCGAAAAATACAACATCGGCGGCGAAAACGAATGGCAGAATATTAAGCTGCTTCATAAGGTAATTGAACTTACTGCAGCTGAAACAGGAAAGAATGTGGCTGATGTAGAAAAGACAATCACTTATGTAAAAGACCGACCTGGTCACGACAAGCGTTATGCAATCGACTGTACAAAAATCAAGACTAAGCTTGGCTGGGAACGTAAGATGACTTTTGAGGAAGGTTTGCAGGAAACTGTAAAGTGGTACCTCAAGAATAGCGACTGGATTAACAATATCCTGAACGGTTCTTATAAACAGTGGGTGGCAAAGAACTATGAAAATAGATAGTGCAAGTTTGCGTAGCAAACGTAGAGATTACAAGAACTGGATTTCTAAGAATTATACAGAACAAGGTAGATAATAGATTCCGAACCCTGAACTTGATTCAGGGCCGGAATGACAAAGCCGTCATGCTGAACTTGTTTCAGCATCTCATAAGGAGATTTATTTTGAAAGGAATTATTTTAGCCGGAGGATCTGGCACACGTTTATATCCAATCACAAAAGCAGTTTCAAAACAGATTCTGCCTCTTTATGACAAGCCTATGGTTTACTATCCGCTTTCATGCCTTATGCTTGCCGGGATCCGCGAAGTTCTGATTATTTCAACTCCACGCGATATCAGTTGCTTTAAGGAGCTTTTTGGCGACGGAGCATGGCTTGGAATGCATTTTGAATATGCCGTACAGGACAAGCCGCGCGGACTCGCAGATGCTTTCATTATTGGTAAAGACTTCATAGGAAACGACAGTGTAGCCCTCGTTCTCGGCGATAACATTTTCTATGGGCAGAGTTTTACTTCAACATTGCGCCGTGCCCGCGAAAAGGTTGAAAACGGAAACGGCAGTGTAATTTTCGGATACTTTGTAAAAGATCCAACTGCTTACGGTGTAGTTGAGTTTGATAAGGATGGAAAGGTTCTTGGCATTGAAGAAAAACCTGCAAAGCCAAAATCAAATTACGCAGTTCCTGGACTTTATTTCTACAGCAATGCCGTAGTTGAGATTGCGGCAAACGTAAAGCCAAGTGCCCGCGGCGAAATCGAAATTACTTCAATCAATAACGAATACTTGAACCGTGGCGAGCTTTCTGTAGAACTTCTAGGTCGTGGTATGGCATGGCTTGATACAGGAACTTATGACGGACTTCTTGAAGCATCTAATTTTATTGCGACAATCCAGAAACGACAGGGAATGTATGTAAGCTGTATTGAAGAAATCGCATACCGTAACGGCTGGCTTTCAAAAAATCAGCTTATTGAACTTGCGAAAGGCTACAAGACAGATTACGGCCGTTACCTTGAATACATCGCAGAAAACTAGGATACAAAAATGGCATTTGAATTTAAAAACTGTACGCTTTCAGACGGTACAGAAATAAAAGGACTCTACGAAATCCAGCCAAAGATTTTTGGTGACGCTAGAGGCTATTTTCTTGAAACTTACAGTGAGCGTGACTTTTTTGAAGCCGGTCTTACTATGAAGTTTGTGCAGGATAACCAGTCAAAATCTTCAAAAGGTGTTTTACGCGGTTTGCACTTTCAGACACAGCATCCACAGGGAAAACTTGTTCGTGCTTTACAGGGCCGTGTTTACGACGTTGCTGTAGACCTGCGTAAAGGCTCTGCAAGCTTCGGAAAATACTATGGCGTAATCCTCGACAGTGAAAAGCAGAATATGTTTTATATTCCGGAAGGTTTTGCACACGGTTTTTATGTTCTTTCAGATGAAGCAATTTTTACCTATAAGTGCACCGACTTTTACGACCCAAAAGGTGAGGGCGGCCTCATGTGGAACGACCCTGCTATTGGAATTGACTGGAATGCTGTAGCACCAGAAGTAAATCCTCTTCTTTCTGAAAAAGACGGAAAACATCCTGCCTTTGATTCAACAAAGAATTACTTTGATATAAACGGAAAGTGGATAGGAGTATAAAAATGTTTGATGTAAAAGATACAGATTTTTTTGATTTGGAAGATGAGGCTTTTGACACAATTGTTGAAGATGATATTTCCTTTACTGGTTCTATCAAAATCAAAAAGACCTTTATGATTCGCGGAAAAGTAAATGGAACAATTGATTCCACAAGTGATCTTGTTATAGATTCTGATGCTGTTGTTAATGCTGATATAACAGCGGAGCGAGTGCTTATTCGTGGAAAAGTAAAAGGCAATGTTGTAGGAAATAAATTGATATTTATTACATCATCAGGCTCTCTTGATGGTGATATTACAACCGGAAAAGTTGTTCTTGAGCCAGGCTGTATCTTTACTGGAAAATGTTCAATGGTGAGAAACGAAAATGAAAAATAAAATATTTTTTTTGATTATTTTTGTAATGACTTTAGCTCCTGTTTTTGCACAAACTGCAGCTAAGCAGGATGCACTTGTTTTGTATCACAATGGAAAATACCGTGAAGCAGTTCAGGTTTGTGAAGAAGAACTTCAGACAAATCCAAACCGGGTGGAGTCTTATGTTGTAATGTGCTGGGCTCTCGTAAAGAACAAGCAGTATGCCGAAGCAGAAGAACGTGCTTCAGAAGGTCTTGTAATCAGTCCTTATGATTTACGTTTGATTGAAGTTCTTGGTGAAGCAAAATATTATCTGGGAAAAAATACAGGTGCAATGGAACAGTTTAGAAAATATGTTGCAAGTGCACCTGAAAGCGGTTCACGTGTAGGTGTTGCTTATTATTATATGGGCGAAATCTTTATTCGTCAGGCAAGATATCAGCATGCAGACATAGCACTTTCATCAGCTGTAAAGAAAGAACCTCTTCTTGATACCTGGTGGGTACGCTTAGGCTATGCCCGTGAAATGGCAGGCAATTATTATGAGGCTGTAAGTGCATACGATGAAGCTCTTCGCCTTAATTCATCTTCTGTAGAAGCAACTCGTGGTCGTGAAAGAGTAAATGCAAAACTCCAGTAAGGTAGTACCATAATAACGTGAGTGAAATTAGAATAGAAACTTTGGGCTGCAGATTGAATCAGATTGAAAGTGAATCTGTTGCCCGCATTTTTTTAGATAAAGGATTTTCAGTTGGAATGGAAGGTGTCACTTCCAGTTCTCCTGAAGATGCCGAAACCCTTATTTGTATAATCAATACATGTACCGTTACTCAAAAAGCTGAACAAAAGGCTCGTCGTCTGATGCGCCTGATTCTCAAAAAATATCCTAATTGTACATTAATTGCTACAGGTTGCTACGCACAGCTTTCTTCTGCTGAAATTGAAAAGCTGGACAGCAGAATCTGTGTAATAGGCGGCCAGATGAAAAGCAGGCTTGCAGGAGTTCCCGATTTTCTTATAGAAAAAAAGAAACAAGGTAATTGGAATTCTGCAAAATTTGCCCAGGAAATTAAAAATACTATTTCTTCTATTCCTCAGCAAAAAAAAGATTACCCGGAAGATTCTTTTAAGCTTGCAACTTCGGCATTTCTTTCTCATAGTCGTCCCAGCTTAAAAATTCAGGATGGTTGTAACAGTAACTGTTCTTATTGTGCGATTCATATAGCCCGTGGTCACAGCGTTTCGCTTGATGTACAGACTGCAATTGAGCGTGTTCAAGAACTTGAAAAGCAGGGGCATGGAGAAGTTGTACTTACAACCGTAAATATCGGGCAGTATAAAGGAGCTTATAAAGATGGCTTCTGTAATTTTACTGAACTGCTTGCCTTACTGCTTGCAAATACAACTAATATACATTTTAGAATCTCAAGCCTCTATCCGGATATTGTTGATGAAAAATTTTGCCGTGTAATTTCAGATGAAAGAGTACAGCCACATTTTCATATATCTGTTCAAAGTGGCAGCAATAATATATTGAAACTTATGAATCGTCCTTATGGTGCAGAAAAGGTAATTAATGCCTGCAGAATGCTAAAGGAAGCCAAAAAAAATCCATTTCTTGCTTGTGATATAATTACAGGTTTTCCAGGTGAAACGGATGCTGATTTTGAACAGACTATGGAATTATGCCGTGAGTGTGGCTTTGCCTGGGTTCATGCATTTCCTTATTCTGAGAGACCAGGAACTACTGCTGCAGTTATGAAAAATAAAGTACCTCAGTCAATATCAGGAGAGCGAGCTAAGAAGATATGTGAATGGGCTATTGCACAGAAAATAAAATATGCAGAACAATTTGTAAATACTGAACACTTAGCAGTTTTAGAGACTGTAAAACGTCCAATGGCATTAGCTGCAGGTAGCACAATTGGCAGATACATTTACCATGCTGTAACAGATAATTTTTTACATTGTGAAATTGTTTCAGAAAAGCTTATGGAAGCAAATCAAACTGTAAGAATTTCAATTACAGGAGTACTTGAACAACGGATAAAAAAAGGTGGAGATATAGAAGTTTCTGCAAAATTTCTTTAAAAATTTTCAAAAAAACGTGTTTTACCACTTGATTAAATTTAATCAAAAGTATATATTATTATACATGCAACGGGCAATAGCGCAGCTGGTAGCGCGTCTGGTTTGGGACCAGGATGTCGGGGGTTCAAATCCCTCTTGCCCGATAGAAGACTTCTCTTTGTGGGAAGTCTTTTTTATTTAACCTCAGAGTTCTTACCCCGACATCCTGCGGATGTCGCCTCGCTCGCAAGTCTCGCTCGGTGCTTTGTTGATGGTAAATCCTAAAAAATTGCGCTGTCGCACAATTTTTTTTAACGGATTTTCTATAAGAGCAGGGTTCAAATCCCTCTTGCCCGATATAAGACTCTCAGTTTTGAGAGTCTTTTTTATTTAATAATCTTTTTTTATCGTCCAGTTGAAAATCCATTAATCATATCTGCAACTTTGTTTGTAGCAGAGAGGTTCCTGTCTGAGGCTGTGGCAGCTGCTTCTGCGGTAGACTTCATTTCTTCCATTCGCTGCGTTACATTGTTAGATTTATATAAGGTGCTTTCTGCAAGATTGTTGAGGGCTCTGATTCCTTCAAATACGTTTTCACTTTCGCCTTTCATATGTGCAGATGCAGAGGTAATGTCTTTTGTTGTACCTTCGAGAGTAAGCATTGAATTAAGAATGTTTTCAGCGCCTATTCGTTCTTCGTTCATGCCTGCTTGAACTTCATCAATAAGCTGCTGAAGATGCTTGATTTTTTCTCCTACGCTTGCAAAGTTTTTAGATGATTTATCTGAGGAATCAACAATGCCGTTTATTGCATCTGTAATACTTTGAAGTAGCTGAGAAATAGAACTTGATTGATTTGCTGAAGTCTCTGCAAGTTTTCTGATTTCAGCTGCAACAACTGCAAAGCCTTTTCCCGCTTCACCTGCATGAGAAGCTTCGATTGCTGCATTCATAGCAAGCAGGTTAGTTTGATTTGCGATTGATGCAATAGATGTGTTTGCTTCAAGCAACTGAGCACTCTGTTGAGCAATATTACCAACTTGTGCACTTACACTTTTCTGCTGAGCCTGGCCATCATTTGCTTCCTGTACAAGTAATTTATATTCCTCAAGAATTTCATTTACGTTCTTGTCAACTGATTTTATATTTGCTGTAATTTCTTCTATTACTGAAGAAGACTGCTGTATTGCTTCTGATTGCTGTGTAAGTTTCAGGTTAAGACTGTTTATTTCACTTTCAACAGATTGCATTCCACTTGTGATACCTTCAACTTTTTCTGATTGCTCTGTAATACTAGCAGAAATATCTATGATATCTCTATTTGCAGCTTCAAGAACCTGTACGTGATCCGTCATTTTTGAAGAAAGTTCACTACCAGTTTCATTTAGAATGCCGGTTTCACCCTGTAATTGGGATATAAGGGTATTCAAACTTTTTATTACGCCATTACAATGACTTGCAAGGGTAGAAAGTTCATTATTTCCCTGTTCTGGTACTCTAAATGTTAAATCAGCTTTTCCAGACGCAATTTTTTCCATTGCAACAGAAATTGTTTTCATAGTACCAAAAATATGGTTTGTAAAGAGAATTACAAGAATTATACCAATTGCAAGAACAATAAGGCTTACTATAAGAATGCTGATAACCCTGCGAATCAACATTTGAAGAATTGTTTCAACATTAAAATCAATTCCAATAAAACCTACAACTTCTCCGGAAGAGTTTTTGATTCCCCGATATGTAGAAATTGTATATCCCCATTTATCCTGTTTTTCTAGGCCTGAAGAATGAGTTCCTCCATCTTCCATTGCCTTAAAAGGTCCATCTCCATAATCTCTAATATCTTCATGAGTTCCTAAAGGAGAGAAATTTTCAGTATCACTAGGATCACAGGAACCATCAATAATGTACTTAAAGATTGTCCCTCCAGAAGGTGACATAGTGTATAAATACTGACAGTTTGCAGCTTCTTTTATAGTAAGAAGTGCACGTCGTGTTTCTTCGTAATAAGGATCATTAACTGTAGAGTTTTTTGCAAGTGTTTCAAATTTATCTCCATCTATTAATGCAGCAGCCTTATCTGCAATAGGAACCCCCTGTTCAGCACAGAGGGCGACTCCTGTTTTGATAATACTGAATGCTGAAAAGGCTCCCATTAAAGAGCTGGAAAGAAGAATAAAAAGTCCAAAAATTATAATAAAACGAGCTTTAAGAGAATGCATAAAAAACCTCGGTGCAATAATACTTATATTTTACACCGAGGTTTCTGCTTTTTCAAATAATAATTTGTCATATTTGGGGGTGGCCCAAATAATCCTTAAATATCAGTACCTTTTTCTTCGTTCTTTTTCTGAACATAATCAACGAATTCTTCAATTTTCATTGTCTTCTGCTCAAGACCGCTGTTCTGACGGAAGCGAACGGTTACAGTACCTTCCTTCTTTTCATTTTCACCAACAATCAGGATATAAGGAGTTTTGTGTTCCTTTGTGATTGTTTTGATTTTGTTTCTCATGTTGTCTGTAGAAAGGTATGCATTTGCACGGATATCTGCACCAATAAGTGTTTCATAAACCTGTTTAGCATAATCATCAAAATCATTTGTTACAGGAACAATTGCAGCCTGCTCAAAGGCAAGCCAGGTAGGGAAGTTACCTGCAAAGTTTTCGATGAGGATACCAAGGAAGCGCTCGAAAGAACCGAGGATAGCGCGGTGAAGCATTACCGGGTGATGCTTCTGGTTATCAGCACCAATATAAGTAGCGTCAAGGCGCTCTGCACTTGGAAGCTGATAGTCTACCTGAATTGTACCACACTGCCATTCACGTCCGATGCAGTCGTAAAGCTTAAACTCAAGCTTTGGACCGTAGAAGGCACCTTCACCAGGCTGAATCTCATATTCAAGACCAGCTTCGTGACAGGCATCTGCGAGTCCCTTTTCTGCTCTTTCCCAGGTTGCAAGGTCACCAACGTGATCTTCCGGCATTGTAGAGAATTTTACTACAAGGTCATTGAAACCAAAGTCATGATAAACCTGTTTCAAAAGCTTACAGAACTTTGCTACTTCAGGACCAATCTGCTCTTCTGTACAAAGAATATGGGCATCGTCCTGAACAAATCCGCGAACACGCATTACACCATGGAGAGTTCCACTTGGCTCGTTACGAACATCGTGACCAAACTCAGCGAGACGGAGAGGAAGATCTTTATATGAGCGCTGTCGGCTCTTAAAAATCTCAAGGGCACCAGGACAGTTCATAGGTTTAATAGCGAACATACGTTTTTCACTTTCTGTGATAAACATGTTCTGCTGATAATGTCCCCAGTGTCCTGAGCGCTCCCAGAGAGTACGAGGCATGATAGCAGGTGTATTTACTTCCTGATAGCCGTCGCGGCGAACCATCTTTCTCATATAGTCCTGCATAACAGTGTAGATAGTCCATCCGTTTGGATGCCAGAAAATCTGACCTGGGTCTTCAGGATCAAGGTGGAAGAGATCCATTTCCTGACCAAGCTTACGGTGATCACGTTTTTCTGCCTCAGCCAGCATAGCAAGATAATCTTTAAGATCATTTGGCTTTTCAAAACAGAGAGCGTAAACGCGGGTAAGCATAGTGCGGTTAGA
>CAMNIU010000220.1 GCA_946540605.1 uncultured Treponema sp. | reverse complement strand
TACAGAGAAAGTATTGGACAGATAATAAGGCAGTTGTGTAATTACAAGGGAGTGGAAATAATAGAAGGACATTTAATGCCCGACCATATCTACCTGCTTGTTAGTATACCGCCAAAGTACAGTGTGTCGCAGTTTATTGGATATTTGAAAGGCTAGAGCAGCCTGATGATATTTGATAAACATGCAAACTTGAAATATAAGTTTGGAAACCGCCATTTTTGGGCAAAAGGATATTATGTAAGTACAGTGGGGTTGAATGAAGCAACTATAAAGAAGTACATACAGGAACAAGAAGCCCATGATATAGCAATGGATAAGGTGACTGAAAAAGAATACCAGGACCCTTTTAAGGGTAGTAAGTAGTACCAAAGGCCTTTTAAGGGCCTGCAGGTGATAAACTGCAATAGGCTTGAACGTAAGTGAAAGCATGGGACTTAAGTCTCGGCTTGAGCCCCTTAGCCTTATGGGCTAAGAGCAAACCACCCGTTTGACGGGTGGTTATGATTTATAAGTAGAATAAACATACTTAACTTACACTGTAATCTGTTCCTGTAATTCAAGTACTTTTTCAGGTGGTAAGCCAGTGATTTCAGAGATATCTGATATAGGGTATTTCTTCCTAATCATATTTGTGGCGGTTTCTAATGCTTTCTTCTGCGCACCAATCTGTTCGCCTTCTTGGAGAGCTTCGTATCTTATGTCATGATCGTGTAAATTCACGGCTAAATAATCGCTCCTGAGATTTTCATCTTCTTCCCTTTCATAAGCACTTGCATTATAAATCACCTTAATTGTTTTGTCATCTAAATTTACTGCTCCATTTTCCGAACAAACATTTCTAAATGTATAACATGGAAGTCCAAAATGGTTTTCTTGTTCATCCTTGAAAGGATCATTTTTGCAAATAAATAGTATGTAGCTTTCCTTTAGTTTTTCGTATTCTTCACCCTTCATAAGACTATCGATATCTATCATACTTTGATAGTATCGTGTGCGTTTGCCAAGTGCCGGCTTAAGATTTGACTGACATTCAATATCAATCACTTTGTTAGAATCTTTAAGATAAACATCTAGACGAACTCCTTTACTTTGGTAATAAGGTGCAATAGTTTTTTCAAGTTCCGGGTATTCAACATGATCAACATTAATGTGCAGTAATCTTGCCACAAGTTCAGCACATATTGCAGGATTTTGCATGACCTTTTGAAACATCCAGTCGTCAGAAAAAGTTAATTCGTCAAATGATTTTGGCATATGAGCCTCCTTTCATATAGTATGTAGAATAAATTTCTCACACTATATAAATAGAAGCACTTGTAACATTTTATGAAGTATTTTTGGAGAAAAGGCTCAAAAATATGAAAAAATAGATTTTTGTTTAGTTAGCTTAGCATTAAGTGATAATAAATACAGTTTTAACTGATTTGAACAATTGACGGATTAAGTTAAGATTAAAAGGACTCAGCCCTGTTGAACAGAACTAAGTCCTTTAAGTCCGCTAGTTAAAGTGTCCAATAATTGGAGTACACTTCACATTGTAGCAGGGGTATCTTTTTATATCTATATTACTTTTTCAACTCATACCATAAGGTTTTATCACTTTCGTTTATAACAAAATCATCTTTTGTGTTTTTGATCTGGCGTTTGCTTTGAGTTCCATCTGCATTCAGAGGATATAACTTCCAGCCTTTACCCTGATCCCTGATTTGAAGTGTTCCATTTGAGCCCAGTGCTACGGCAATACTTCCGCTGCCTGAATATTCTGTTGTGAGGTTTGCAAGTGAGCGGGTTTTTGCATATTTTGTAAAGGATTTTGGCTTTTTGCTGTACTCGTAAAGTTTTTCGCCTTCGTTTCCGCACCAGCTGCTTGAAAAAATAAACCAGTGTGAATCTTCTATTTTTACAGCGGCAACTGTGGCAAAATCATCCTGTGGAATAAAGCTGATTTCAGTACTACCGGTATCTTCTGCTTTTACATTTGGCATTGTTACACTGACATAAACATCATCATCACTATAGAAAAAATAGCCCTTACGGCTGTTCCAGTTGAATACTCTGTCAGAATCTCCAGCAAAGGCAGTCCCATCCAGATTAACTTTTGCCTCGTTCTTACCATCACTAAGAATTATACCACCCACCTGATTCTGGAAAGCTTTCTTCGCCAGTTGTGAATCAAAATATTCCGGTGGTACAACGTTCCAGGCTCCTCCTTTTTGAGCAATGGCTTTTAATTCTGTCTGCGGTGTTATGTCGTAATGAACAGCTTTTTCAAATGGTTTAATTCTGAACTCGCGGAAAATCCGTGCGGCCACAGGAAGTGCGGCTATTTTTGAAGGATTATTCGCCTGGTCAAAATATCCGGTTATTTTTGCCTTGTCTGGATTTCGTTGTGAAAGTTCATAGCAGAAGGTGTAGATACAATCCCAATCCTGAAGGCTTGCAAACACAGCTAGCATAGGAAGCATTTCTGAAGTAAACTGATTTGGATAAGGATGATCATATTCTGTTACTGAAAATGGTTTACCGTAAATACGAAGCTTTGCCAGAGAACCAAGAGTACCTCCGTTGTCGTCTGTTGTAAGACTCTGGCTTTTTACATAATAATCTTTTGTATTCCAGCTGCTTCCCGGGAAACTTGGATGATGCCAGTAAGCATGAGAATCTACAACATCAAAGCTGCTCATAACTGTAACCGGGGCACAAGGGAGGGATGTACCAAAAGTGAGGGCCTTAATTTTCAAATCATTTTTAAGATAATGATTCATGCTGCTCCAGTAATCTGTATCAAGTTCTACTATAAATTGGGTAACCAGAAGCCTATATTCCAAAGGAAGTGCATGATATGCTTCTGAGCCTGGAAGCTTTATAAGATCTCCCGATTTTTCAACAGCAATTGCATTTCCGCCCTTACAGAATTTTACATCTGCAAATTCAAAGGTGGTTCCTGCACTTTTTCCCATATCTCCAATTGTAAGACGCGGCTTTGAATCAGCCTGCAAAGAGGCAAGATTAAACGTAAACTCCTGCCAGTCTTTATTCAGCTTTATGCTTTTTGAAAAGCCAAGATTTGACCATGGATCGTGATTCATCATCACTGAAACATTTGCTGAACTTTCCTTTGATGCTCTTGCCTTAAATGAAATTGTGTATAACTGCTCAGCTTCTGTTGTAAATCCATAATAGTCATATTGAATATGCCAGCCCTCTGTTCCATTCTGGATAACTTTGATAATTGAGTTTGTACCATCCTGCTTCAGTTCGGCCTTTGCACCGTTATGCTGTTCTAGATTTGTTCTGCCGGCAATAAGATTTTCACCTCTTGCTTCTGCCTGATTAAAAGCCTTATCAAGTTTTTTATAATCCCATCCATGCTGATTCAGAAAATCAGTCCATTTTTTATCAAGCTCTTTTGTAAGCGAGGAAGGAAAGCGGGAAATTGCACCGTCAAGATAAGCCTTAGTCATAGAGTTTTCATTGTTTATTTCTACAAAGGCTACTGCTGGATCCTGCGCATAAGTGAGCCCGGTATATGGATTTTTATGATTAAGAATTTTTTCTGCGTATTTTCGCTGGTCTTCGCGGGCAAGTTCATTCCAAAATCCATAGCAATGCTGATCCTTCCAGTCTGCAACTTTGTTCAGATCCTGTGGAAGCTTGTTCTTTTCATCCGGCCTTATAGTGCGCCCGGTAAGAAGATTGATATTTGTGTAAACTCCAGCTTTTTTCAGTTCATAAAAAAACTTATCGAAACGTTCAAAAGCTGCTTCGTCAAAGTAAAAGTTTTTCCAGGATTTATCATGAGTGAAAAAGCATTCAGCCCAGTCAGAATCTGTATGATGGAAACGAATGCAGTTATAGCCCTGAGCTGCAATTGTTTTTGCCCAGTATTCAGCATCTTCCACAGGCGGAAAGCTTGAAATGTTTGTTCCAAAAATCCTGAGTCGTTTACCTTCAGCGTAAAGGTGCCCGTCCTTTCCAAGCGTAATCCGCTGAGCCTCTGTAATAGGCGGGTTCATATAAGAACAATCAGCCACAGTACCCTGAGCAGGTCTTGCCGCAAAAGGAAATGGAGATATTTCAGATTCAAAAGAAGCCGCATAAGCTCCAAAAGACAGGTTCACAATACCCGATAAAAGACAAACAAAAAGTTTTTTCATAATCAATCCTTACTATTATAGTAAGGCAGGGTATGGAAATTTGCAAACTTTGGAATTAAAAAAATTATAGATATATCTCTGAAAATCATCTATAATATTGTTTTGTAAAAGTTTTATTTCATTTTTTGGAGGAAAAATTAAATGAAAAAGCTTATTGCTATTGCTATGATGGCTGCACTTATCTGCACATCAACATTCGCAGCTCCTAAGAAAAAGGCTAAGAAGGCTGCAAAAAAATCATCTGTAAAAATTGCTATGGTAACAGACTCTGGCGATATTACAGACCAGTCTTTCAATCAGACAACATATCAGGCATGTAAGGATTATGCTGAAGCTAACGGACTTGAGTTCCAGTACTACAAACCTGCCGGAGATTCAACTGCAGACCGCGTTGCTTCTATCGATGCAGCTTATCAGGACGGATACAATGTAATCGTTCTTCCTGGCTTCCTTTTTGGTGAAGCAATTGTAAAAGTTGCTAAAGACTACAATGATGCTAAATTCATTGGTCTTGATATCAGCGAAGGCGACCTTGGTGGAGCTGCTGTTCCAGCTAATGTATTCTGTGCAGTTTATGCAGAAGAGCTTCCTGGTTTCTTCGCAGGTTATGCTGCTGTAAAAGAAGGTTATCGTCACCTTGGCTTCCTTGGTGGTATGGCTGTTCCAGCTGTTATCCGCTATGGTTACGGTTTCGTTCAGGGTGCTAACAAGGCTGCTGAAGAACTCGGTGTTGCTGGTGATGTAACTGTTGAATATGTATACGGTGGTCAGTTCTATGGTGACCAGACAATCACTGCTTCTATGGACGGATGGTACAAGAACCGTGGTGTAGAAGTTGTATTTGCTTGTGGTGGTGGAATCTGGACATCTGCTTGTGAAGCTGCTGCAAAAGTTGGCGGAAA
>CAMNIU010000219.1 GCA_946540605.1 uncultured Treponema sp. | reverse complement strand
GAGTCACATTTTCGAAAAATTTTATCAGGGCGATACAAGTCACGCAACAAAAGGAAATGGGCTTGGGCTTGCCTTAGCTGCGAGGGTGGCGGATATTTGCAAAGGAAAAATCCGTGTAGAAAGTCACCCCGAAAAAGGCTCTGTTTTTTACTTTGAATTTTAGAATATATGAAGGCTCATGGGAATCCAAATCAGTGGGGCCCTACAAACTGGCCGCCAGAGGAATTGAACCCCATCCTAACGATAAAAAAGATGCTTATCAGAAAATCACACTTTCTTCAAAGGCTGAATCTCAAACAGAAACTAGCGAACAAAACAATAATTTTTTAGCAAAAAAAGTCGAGTTAGATTTGTTTTATGTTATTATACTAAAGCCATGTTAGATGAAATGACACCAAAAATAAAAGCAGTTCAGAAAATGCAGGATTACATTGCAGCACACCAGACGGAAGAAATTAACCTTTCAGATCTGGCAAATACTGCGTGTTATTCGCCCTGGTACTGCTATAGGATTTTTAAGGAACTGACCGGAATGTCCGTGAGCGATTATGTCAGACGGCTTAAGCTTACAGGTGCGGCACGTCGTCTAAAGGAATCTGATGCAAAGGTAATTGATGTTGCCTTGGATTCTGGTTTTGAAAGCGTAGACGGCTTTCAGCGTGCCTTTTACCGAGAGTTTGGCTGTAACCCGGGGACATATTCAACACATCCTATTCCGGTTTCGTACTTTATTCCAACTGGTGTCAAATTCCAAAATAGGCATTTTAATGCCTGCAAGGAGAACCTGTTTGTCTGTGGCTTCCTGAAAAATTGCGGGATGGAAAAAGTGAGTATGTTCAGGGAGTTGAAGTTGTAAGACTTTTTGAGGTTCTCGCGGTTGGCGTGAAAAAATAAGAGAAAGAGCCTTTCAACTGCTAAAGCTGCTTATACAGTAACCCTTCCAGCACGCTGCTGCTTGCCCAGGGCATCAGAGCAAACCAGGTTGAAGAAGGATTTCCGTCTTTATATTTTTCAACAACGAGGCCCTGGCTGTAGCAGAAGCGTTCCGACATCCAGCCTTTTTTGCCGTAATCAAATTCTCCGTCAAAATGATTATAAGTCTGGCAGCCCCATAAAATTGTATCTTGCATACGATTCTTGATATATTCAATTGTGCGGGAATCTTTTTTTGCATGTTGAATGAAGTAAGCCATCTCACTAACAATTGATGAAGACATAGGATGAATATGAGGATTACACACTGAAGTAATGCTGCCACCACAGGAACTCCACTTGAGTTTGCTCAGAGGCGGAACTTCGATACGCCCATTATAGCAGAACTTGTAAGAGAACTCCTGATACAAGGCCATTTCCATATAATCAAGATAAAGTTGATTCTTTGTAAGCTGATGTAAAAGCTTTGCTGCCCTGATAAAAGCAAGTACACCTTCGTTATCCGGAGACTTGTCTGTATCAAGTGGGCTTCCATAGCATTCAAGCTTTGCAATAAAAGTCTCGTAATAATGGTTCAGAGATTTTTCAAAGAGAGGAAGATTCTTTGTTTCATTTGTAATCAAGGCAAAGAGAATGCTTGCGGCCAGTGCCCATGAGCTTCCAAGAGAATCATATTCAATACCAGTTCCATCAGCTTCTGAGTAAACAAAAGGATATTCACCCACACGGTTAATCTCGCGTTCAAGAGCATGAACTACAGTTTTAGAGAAGGTGAGCCAGTCATCGTGAATCCTTCCATTTTCTTTTTCAAATTGGTAAGCCTTCAAAAGATAATAAATAAACTGACCGTCGAGATAAGCCGAATGTCCTCCGCTGTGCATTCCGCCATACCACCAGCCGTGACAGGTCCAGTTTTGTCCGTCGAAAGTTTCATACGGAAGCGATGATGCTTTGTTCAGGGAGTTATCAACAATATTTTGAATACATTCAAGAGCCTGTTCCCTCATTTTCTGATTATTTAGACAAGCAGAGGCAATAAGCTGCGGGTAGGCAACAACAATTCCATTGGTCCAGGAAATAGAAGGAATTACATTATAAGAAAAACTTTCCTTGCCCTTCTGATCAAATCCTGCTTCTCTTACAAAACCCGAATAACATTTTTGAGAGGGAAGCCAAGCATGATCGCAGACTGCCAGTGATAAATCTTTTATTGCTTCTTCCAGAGATGCTGATTGGCGGGGAGCTTCGTGATATGCCTCATAAACATTTCTGATAACCTTGTGAATATCTGTTACCGAAGTTGCATCAAAATCATAAACATAAAAGATTTGTGTAATTTTTTGATTTACCTGCAGAGTAAAATAGTTTTTTGAAGTTTGTCTTGGAAGAATTGTATGTGACTGAATAAAAAGCCAGGGTGCATTTTCATAACCGAAGGTATAGCCGACAGTTTGCCTTTTGGAATTACAGGTAAAGCCGCCATACTGTACAAAATCTTTTTCGCAATAATATGGAGAAGTGTGAAAGCCACGAATCTTTGGAGAGTTTCCATTTATGTACATCAAGGCACATGGGTGAGAAAGTTTGTCTCCCCTTACCATATAAAATGAAGAAAGCGGACAATCAGAATCTGAAGGATTTGTGACAGAAGAATTAAGCCGGGGAAATTTACAGTCTACCTTCCAGGGCTTGTCTCCTCTGTTTGAACCATACATAAAGCCCGGGAGATAAAAATCAGCTTTACCGTCTGCCTCAATTTCAAGGCGCATAATTCCTTCGAAAACTTTTCCACTGGTATTTTGAATGCTTACTTCAATTTTATAAGGAGAAGCTGATGAGCCGTTTCCTCCGAGAATCTTTTCCTGATAGTTCAAACCGTAGACTTCAGGGGAATCATAAATATCAGATTTTTCTTCAACTAATTCGAGATGTCGTTTTTTTGAAACGGCAGATAATTTAAAAAAATCAACCATGATATAATGATAATATTAAAACAGCTGGAAAAAAAGAATAAATCTATACAAATATTTCTATTTATTATGAAAGACGATTCATCTCAAGTCAACCTTTATAAATTCAATAACAGCATCAGTTTCTTATAAAATTTTTATCCTGCTCAGGAATTTTATCATCAGAAACAAAACGTTCAATTGTCATATGAAGGTCATATTTTTCGCGAAGCTCTGCGATGGTTTTCATCATTGGGGTTGCGTGGTGCAAATCAATTGCTTGCTGATTTTCCCAGGAGTCGATTAAGAGGATGGTTTCGCTGGAGTCGTCCTCTCCAAATGGCAGATAATATTCATAACGAAGATTTCCTTTTTCTGCGCGGATTTTTTCAACTGTTCCGCTTGAAATCATTTCGCGGGCAAAAGCCTGTGCTGCCCCCTTTTTTCCTGTGTAACGAAGATTTACTGTAATTGCCATTTTAGTCCTCCTGATTTATCTATTCTTTTTTAATCTTGTTGCTATCAGATTTGAAATGGTAGCAAATAATATGATAATCGAAATGTAGGCCAATGCAAAGAGAATATAGCCACGTTCTAGATCAAAGAAGAAAAACTGCTGGCGTAGGATAAGATATTTCCAGACACCGCGGGCAATGAAAGCATAGAGGCCGTAAATGCAGGCGAGGGCAAGAAGAATGCACGGAAGGATTTTGCGAAGTTTGTCATGCCGAACTTGTTTCAGCATCTCTTCTGCATGAGATCCTGAATCAAGTTCAGGATGACGGTTGGTGTTAGGATGACACACTTTATTTTTAATCATTCCAACATGCAGTCCGATATGCAGCGACATAAAAAGATAATACCAGTGACTGGCAAGCAGATGCGCAATGCGGGCAAAGCCCAGTCCGCCCTGAATATTCAAAAATGTAAAGATGTGATTTGAAAGGATGATTCCGCTTATCATCAAAAAAATTGTACAAATTAAAATGCAGCAGTTGATGATGGTTTGCATCACGCGATATGGGTTATAATTTCCACGGAAGATTGCTCCGTACCAGCGTCGGTTTAAAGCGATGTGAACGCCCCATAAGACAAAAAGCCCTACGCCTAAGATTTCGTGCACGATGTCTGCCGGAAACAAATAGTTTCCGCCCATGAGAATGATGGAAAGAATTGTCATTATAATGTCGATAGTCATTCTTAAGCGCTGGGTTTTTGTCATAAGTTTGCTCCTGTGTTATTCTATTTTACTCCGCATTTTTTAAGCCATTTTTCTACATCTTTTGAAAGGGAAGAGCCACCCGTATAATGGATTGAAAGACCTGCGGTCAGCGTTGCCTTTGGAGCAAGCTTTGAAATTGCCGTAAGGCTCTGGCCGAATCTTCCGCCTCCATGAGAGCAGAATGGCATAATTGTTTTTCCTGAAAAATCGTAGCTTTCCAAAAGGGTTGCAATTGGCATTGGAATGCTGGCCCACCAGTTAGGATAGCCTAAGATTATTGTATCATATTCTGCCCATTTTTTGTTGTCTATTTTTGTTTTAAGGGCAGGGCGTGCCTGCTTGTGCTGGTCGCTCTGTGCCTGATCCAAAACAGTGTTATAGTCTGTGGAATAGGGTTTTACCAGTTCAAGCTCAATGCTGTCAAAACCAGTCTGACGGGCAATTTCACGGGCAACTCCGCGGGTGTTTCCGCCCCATGAATAGAAGATGATGAGGGCTTTGCCGCTGCCAGCTGATTTTTTTGTACTGGCTACTGTGGCTTCACGGGTTGTGATACTTCCTTTTACGCTGTCATCTGCATTGCAGACAAGACGAAGTCCTACATTGTAAGCGGAGTTGTTTTGAGGCATGGCAGCACGATAAGCAGAACGAAGATTTTTTCCAAAATCATTCCAGCCGCCGCCACGGTAAACGCGTCGGGTTCCTTCACTTGCGCCTGCCGGATTTGTCACCCCTGCGGTCCCTGCGCCTGTCGAAGGGTAGTCTCCATAATAATCAAAACACCATTCACCAACATTTCCGTAAATGTCGTAAAGTCCGTTTGGATTAGCCTTAAAGCTTCCAACCTCCAGAGTCTTTCCGCGGTAAACGCCAGGCCTTGTTTCCAGAACTTCGTCATTAAAATAATTCTGCTCAATCTGATAAGGGTAGTGGCCGTAAAAATTTACATCCTCGGCACCTGGAACCTTGCGAGAATAAAATGGTGTGGTCGAACCGGCCCGGGCTGCGTATTCCCATTCGGCTTCGGTAGGGAGTCGGTAGCCGTTGGCACTTCTGTTCCAGGTAACCGTGTTACCTCCATCTGTAATTGTGTAAACCGGAGTGCGTCCGTCGCGCTTACTCAAGGCGTTACAAAACTCAATTGCTTCCAGCCAGGTGATGCTTTCTACCGGGAGTCTGTCGCCTGTAAAATTGCTTGGGTTCTGACCGGTGATTTCGCGCCATTCTTTTTGAGTTACCTCAAACTTTGCCATGTAAAAAGAAGTAACTGTAACGCGATGTTGAGCTTCGTCATTGCTGCGCCAGTCTTCACTTTCGGGACTTCCCATTGTAAAGGAACCGCCTTTTATAAGGACAAAATCGGAACTGGGTGCGGTGAAACTTGCTGCATTTGCCATCATGATTATTCCTAGTATTGTGAACAAGATAGTTGTTAGTTTCTTCATGTTGTTTCCTTGCGTTAGGGATTGTAGGGGCGGCGAAGCCGTTCCGTAGTGGCGGTGGTTGAGCCTGGCGAAACCACCAGAACGAAGGAATGGAGGCGAAAGCCGGAACCCCGAAAAGCCAGACCCCGCGTCAGCGGGGTAACGCCCAACATCATCAACTTAAGGAACCTACTATTTAAAAATTCTAAAATCTATTAGAATTTCTGTATGGGTGGAAAAAGTATAACAAG